>CAYINT010000013.1:0-17559 GCA_964364875.1 uncultured Gammaproteobacteria bacterium
GCGCACGTCGAATACGAATCAGCAAAGCGCCACTACGCGCACGTTGACTGTCCGGGACACGCCGACTACATCAAAAACATGATTACGGGCGCGGCCCAGATGGACGGCGCGATTCTTGTTGTTTCCGCAGCCGACGGTCCGATGCCGCAAACGCGGGAACACATTCTTCTTGCTCGCCAGGTTGGTGTGCCATACATCGTTGTTTTCCTTAACAAGGTTGACATGGTGGATGATAAGGAACTCATTGACCTCGTGGAAGAGGAAATCCGTGATCTCTTGAAGAAATATGAATTCCCAGGCGACACAACGCCGATTATCCGCGGTTCCGCCCTCAAGGCGCTTGAAGGCGATGCAACCAACCAGGAAGCCATCATGAAGCTTGTCGAAACGCTGGATGAATACATTCCCGAGCCGCAGCGCGAAGTTGACAAGCCGTTTCTCATGCCGATCGAAGATATTTTCTCGATCGAAGGGCGCGGCACTGTCGTCACCGGCCGTATTGAGCGCGGCATTGTCAAAGTCAACGAAGAAGTCGAAATTGTCGGCTTACAACCGACCCAAAAAACCGTCGTCACCGGCATTGAAATGTTCAACAAATCGCTAGACGAAGGCCGGGCCGGCGACAACGCGGGACTCTTGCTTCGCGGCACAAAGAAGGAAGAAGTGGAACGCGGTCAAGTGCTTGCCAAGCCCGGGACGATCACGCCGCATACCGAGTTTGATGCGCAGGTGTACATCCTTACCAAAGAGGAAGGCGGCCGTCACACACCGTTCTTCAAAGGGTACAAACCGCAATTCTACATCCGAACGACAGACGTGACCGGTGAAGTCATTCTTCCGGAGGGGACAGAGATGGTCATGCCGGGCGATACGGTTTTTCTCAAGATTAATCTTATCCAGCCGGTTGCGCTTCAAGAGCAACAGCGCTTTGCTATCCGCGAAGGCGGCCACACAGTTGGCGCCGGAGCCGTCACGAAGATTCTCAAGTAATTCCCCCCAGACCGATCTAAACGCTCCTTTGTATGCCCGATCAGAAGCCCAAGACAGAGATTGAAAACAAGAACGACGAACTGCACCAAAGAATTCGGATCAAAATTCGGGCGTACGATCATCGGATTATTGATCAATCCAGCAGAACCATCATCGAAACAGCAGAGCGGGCGGGCGCTTCCGTGAAAGGTCCCGTCCCTTTGCCGACCGAAAAAAGCCGGTACACGGTCATCCGTTCCCCGTTTGCGCACAAAAATTCGCGGGAACAATATGAAATGCGAGTGCATAAACGCCTGATTGATATCATCGACCCGACCCCGAAAGCAGTGGATGCGTTGATGAATCTTGACCTCCCGGCGGGGGTTGACGTTGAGATCAAAATGTGAGAAAATAGCATCTGACTGGGAAACCGGCCGGACAGGACTTACGCGTCCGCCGCTTTTTAGGCCGGGCACAGCCCGTCCTTATACACAAGCGGCTTTGGCCAAGTTCTTCGTTGCAGCCTCCGCTGCGGCCTCGACGTAGCCTTTACTACGCCTTCGGCCTTATGCTCGTCTGCGCCTCGAACATGGCACAAACGCGAAAAGTCCCGCCAGATTTTCGGGTTTTTGGCTCGTTCCAAATGCCCGAAGGCAGTAGGTTCCTCCAGTACTGGATATCCTGAAGTACGTTCGGGATAGCAGTAACGGTAGGATAACGATTCGCCATACGCATGAACTCTTGGGTTCTTCGGAGTCTTAAAAGCTCCACGTATGTGGCAGCCTGATTTTTTTGTAAAGCATGAAGAAATTTCTTCTTGGGAAAAAGCAAGCAATGACGCGCGTGTTCCGCGATGATGGAACCGTTGTTCCAGCGACCCTGCTGACCGCTGGTCCGTGCGTCGTTACACAAGTTCGCGCCAGTGAAAAAGACGGCTATACCGCTGTCCAGATTGGGTTTGGTTCCCGCAAAAAGCAGACAAAGGCGGTTGCTGGCCATTGCAAGAATCTCGGTTCGTTTCGCTTTATCCGCGAGTTCCGATTGAAGAATATGGGCGATCTGGAACGAGGCAAAGCCATAGATGTGAATCAGTTTACGGCAGGAGACAAGGTAAAAGTGACAGCAACGTCGAAAGGTCGCGGGTTTGCCGGAGTCGTGAAGCGCCACAAGTTTAGCGGCAGTCCGGCAAGCCATGGACACAAAGACCAGCTGCGCAAGTCGGGTTCCATCGGTTCAACGGCGCCGCAGCGCGTGTTGAAAGGGATGCGCATGGCCGGCCAGATGGGCAACGAACAAGTGACTGTCCGCAATCTTGAAGTGGTGGAAGTCCGTCCGCAGACGAATGAACTACTTGTGAAAGGCGCCGTTCCAGGAGCGCGCAACACGCTCGTTCTTATTCAGACGCAGGAGAACCAGTAGCATGGAAACAACGCTCTACAACGCGCAGGGGGAGGCAATCGGTACAGTCCAGCTCGATCCGAAACTCTTCGGCGTTCCCGTGAAAGAAAGCGTTGTGCAGCGCGCTGTTCTCGCGCAGGCGGCAAACAGCAAGGTTGCCGTAGCGCACACGCAAACGCGCGGAGAAGTGCGCGGCGGCGGCAAAAAGCCCTGGCGGCAAAAAGGAACTGGCCGCGCTCGGCACGGATCCATCCGCTCTCCTTTGTGGGTCGGCGGCGGCGTCACATTTGGCCCGCGCCCTAACCGTAACTTTTCCATGCGTATCAACAAGAAGGAACAGCGAAAAGCGCTCCTCATGAGCCTCAGTTCCAAAGCCCAAGACAGCAAGGTCATCGTTTTTGAAGACCTGAGCTTGCCGGAGATCAAGACGAAGTTGATTGCAACCTTATTCCGCAAACTGCCCAACGCAAAAAAATCCACGCTGC
Source organism: uncultured Gammaproteobacteria bacterium (assembly GCA_964364875.1). Classification (GTDB taxonomy): domain Bacteria; phylum Patescibacteriota; class Patescibacteriia; order CAZCGY01; family CAZCGY01; genus CAYINT01. Next base: position 2,853 of record CAYINT010000013.1, read on the forward strand.
TCATTCAAAACAAGCCTGATGCCACTCTCTACAAGTCCGCGCGGAATATTGATCGCGTGACGACCATTCTTGCCAATAGTCTCAACGTCGTGGATGTTCTGCGCCATGAATACCTGGTGATGCCGCAGAGCAGCCTCGAGGTGATGAAAACAACCTACGTTCCTAACGCAGCAACAGTATGAGTTTTCTTGATCGATTTCGCAAAAAACTGACGAAAGCGCTGCTGCAGTCGAAAGGGAAAAAGACCGAAGCTGTTCCTGCTGCCGCAGAGCGCGAAGAACAAGAAGAAAAGCGGGAACAGCACGCGGCCGTTCCTGGCGCGCGATCAGCGCACCGCGTTCTTGTCCGGCAGATGGTCACGGAAAAAGCGTCCATGATAGAAAAACACGGCCACTATCTGTTCCACGTGGCACGGAACGCAAACAAGCCCTCGATCATGCAGGCAGTGAAAGAACTCTACGGCATATGGCCCGAGCGCGTCCAGATCATCAATAGCGAAGGCAAATACGTGCGGTTTGGCCGGCAATATGGCAAACGCAAGAGTTGGAAGAAAGCAATGATCGTGCTGCCGAAGGGCAAAACCCTGCATGCAGCAAAACCAGCGGAGAACCCATAACATGACGGTGAAGAAGTACAATCCAACAACAGCCGGACGGCGCGGAGCAAGCGTCGTATCCTCTGACGACCTCACACAAGATCGTCCGCACAAAGCTCTTGTCGAAGTCCAACGCAGGCAAGCCGGCCGCAACAACCAGGGCAAAATTACAGTGCGCCATCGCGGCGGCGGCGCAAAGCGCCTGTATCGTATTGTGGACTTTCAACAGCAAAAATTTGACATTCCCGGCCGAGTTGAAAACATTTCGTATGATCCCAACCGTTCTGCCCGTATTGCGCTTGTGGTGTACAACGACGGAGAACGCCGGTATCTCATTGCGCCGATCGGTCTCAATGTCGGTGATACGGTAGTGACCAGCGTGAAACCGGTAGAAATGAAGCCCGGCAATCGAACGTCACTGGAGAACATCGCGACTGGTCTTGCCGTTTCAAGCATCGAACTCACGCCGGGCAAGGGCGGCCGGATTGTTCGTTCGGCGGGATCTGCGGCAATCCTCATGACTGTCGAAGGCAAGTTTGCCCAGCTCAAGATGCCATCGAGTGAAATCCGGCTTATTCCGAAAGAGTGCATGGCGACGATCGGGCAAGTATCAAACGCCGACTGGCGGAATATCCGGCTCGGCAAAGCAGGCCGCACGCGGCACTACGGCATTCGGCCAACCGTTCGTGGCAAGGCCATGAATCCGGTGGACCACCCGCACGGCGGCGGCGAAGGCAAGCATCCGATCGGTTTGAAACATCCGAAGACGCCATGGGGCAAACCTGCGCTTGGCCGCAGAACGCGCCGCAAGAAAAAAAATACCTCCCGGCATATCTTGCGTCGCCGGAAAGCGGAACAGGCATGGGGAAACCTAGAATAATGACGAATTACAAATTCCAAATTCCAAAGAATTTCAATGCGTTTCTTTGCCATCCATAATTTATAACTTGTAATTACTTATGTCACGCAGTATCAAAAAAGGCCCATTCACTGATCCAAAGCTGCTGAAAAAGGTTGCAAAACGTAAGGCTGGAGACCGCATGGTGATTAAAACATGGTCGCGGGATTCCGTGATTACGCCGGAAATGGTCGGCTTCACATTTGGAGTGCACAATGGCAAGGATCATGTCACCGTCTATGCAGTTGAAAACATGGTCGGCCACCGATTGGGCGAATTTGCTCCAACGCGTAAGTTTGTTCGTCACGGCGGAAAAATGCAGAAAGAGCAGGAACAGGCAGCCGCGGAGGCAGAAGCGAAAACCATATCTGCTCCTCCAACGAAGAAAGAAGCGCTCGGTGTTGACAAGAATGAAAAATTGTAAATGCAAAATTAATAAATTCATGAAGAATACTTTTCATTTATTGTATGAAAGACGTTAACGCCTCATTACGATATCTGCGCATCGCGCCCCGCAAAGTCCGGCTCGTCGTGGATTCTATCCGCGGCCGCAATGTCCGTTTGGCAGAACGCGATTTACAGTTCAATCGAAAACTTGCCGCATTGCCTGTGCTCAAGCTTCTTCGTTCCGCCATTGCGAATGCCGAGCACAATTTTCACCTCGATCCGGAAAACCTATTTATCAAACACATTGTTGCGAATGAAGGTCCGACTTTGAAACGCTACCGACCGCGCGCATTCGGTTCTGCCGCAGCCATCCGCAAGCGAACATCGCACGTCATGCTCGTTCTCGGGACAACGGAAAAGGGTAAAGCGGGAACGAAAAAGAAAGCAAAGAATAATGGCGCGAAGACGCAAGACGTTGCTGCGAAGGAAAAAGCAATACAGCGTCCCGATACACAGCGCGGCAAGAACGGACCAGCAAAGGAAATGAAAGTGTAACCCATGGGACAGAAAGTCAATCCTCGCATCTTTCGAATCGGCGTCAACAAAACTTGGAGTTCCCGCTGGTTTACCAAAGCAAGTTTTGGAACATTTCTTCAGCAGGATGAAGCGATCCGCAAGTTCATCAAGAAGAAATTTCGCAGCAGCGGCATCGCAGCGGTTGAAATCGCCCGCACGTCCAATGCCCTGACGGTAACCATCGCAACGTCGCGCCCCGGCGTCATCATTGGCCGCGGCGGGGCTGGCGTTGAGGAGATGAAGAAGGAATTACTGGAGAAGGTAATCAAAGTTTCGAAGACTGTGCTCCGGCTCAATATCGAAGAAGTGGACAAACCGGATCTCAGCGCCGAACTTGTTGTCCAAAGCGTCGTTGATCAGCTGGAGAAACGTTTGCCCTTCCGCCGCATTCTCAAACAGACCGTCGAACGGGTCAAGCGGGCAGGTGCCCAAGGCGTTCGCGTCATGGTTGCAGGCCGGCTCAACGGCGCAGAAATTGCGCGGACCGAAGCGCTGCACACAGGCAGCATTCCGCTCCACACGCTCCGCGCAGACATTGATTACTCCCGCGGCGCTGCGCATACGACCTACGGAGCAATTGGCGTCAAAGTATGGATTTACAAAGGGCAAATATTTAATGACAAATAACAAATTCCAAATTACAACAACGCTTTCAGTCCATCTCTTTGGCATTTGCACTTTATAACTTGTAATTCCCTATGTTGTTCCCGAAAAAAGTCAAACATCGTAAGTGGCACAAAGGTCGAGTTCGCGGCGCGGCAACACGCGGTACGAGCCTGGCCTTTGGCGCTTATGGCTTGAAGTCGTTACAGCCAATCTGGCTAACGGCGCGGCAGATTGAAGCAGCTCGGCGAGCCATGACTCGGTACATTGCGCGAGGCGGAAAAATCTGGATTCGCGTGTTTCCCGACAAGCCAGTGACGGTGAAAGGCAACGAAATCCGGATGGGCGGCGGAAAGGGATCAGTTGATCATTACGTTGCCGTAATCCAGCCGGGTTCCATGCTGTTTGAGATGGACGGCGTAACCGAAAGCGCGGCACGAGAAGCTATGCGCCTCGCTTCGCACAAACTGCCCGTGAAAACCGTCTTTGTTCAAAAGGAGCGCGTATGAAAATTCAGGAACTCAGGGAGAAGTCGTCGGAAGAACTGCAACGCGTGCTGCGCGAAAAACGCGAAGAACTCCGCGCATTACGGTTCAAAGTCGCTGCGGATGAACACGCGAAGGTTCGTGACATTCGAAAAGCGCGCAAAACTATTGCAAAAATTCTCACGCTGCTGCGCATAAGCAAGAACGAAGCCCAGAAGGAACAACCTAAAAAATAGTTCATGACTACTACATCCTCAAACAAGAAAACGCAGCACCGGGCATTTACAGGGGAAGTTGTCAGCGACAAGGGCAACAAAACTATTGTCGTCAGGGTTACGCGCGCGATTTGGCATCCGAAATACCGTCGGCAGTATCGTGTGAGCAAGCGCTTTAGCGTGCACGATGAACACAATGCGCATCACATCGGTGATACTGTCCGGTTTGTTGAGTGCCGTCCGATTTCGAAAGCAAAACGGTGGCGCGTGCTTGGACAAAGCAAAAGTTCCGGCGGAACCGGATCCGACTACGCCGGACAAAAAGCAGAGGTCAAAAGTTCCGAATGATACTGTCAATGATTGCTTCACTCTTCACTCATAACTTTTCACTTTTCTCATGATCCAACCTCGTTCCATGTTGAAAGTTGCCGATAACACCGGAGCAAAAAAACTCCAGTGCATCAAAGTACTTGGCGGGTATCGAAAACGCTATGCGCGGCTAGGCGATATCATCACTGTTTCTGTGAAAGAAGCTGCGCCGCACGGTATGGTAAAGAAAGGCGATGTTCTTCATGCCGTGATTGTTCGGCAACGCAAAGAGTTTTGCCGCTCTGACGGCTCGTACATCCGATTTGACGAAAATGCAGCTGTTGTGGTAGAGCGCGCGTCCAAGGAACCGAAAGGCACCCGTATCTTCGGTCCTATAGCGCGGGAACTGCGGGGCAAGGGTTTCATGAAAATAATTTCCTTAGCGCCGGAAGTCCTATGAACATCCCGTTCTCGATGAAAACCGGTGATACCATCAAAGTGCTTGCTGGCGCAGACCGCGGCAAGCAGGGGAAAGTGACACAGGTGTTTCCGAAAGAGCAGCGTCTTGTTGTGGAGGGCGTTAATTCCCGCAAGAAGAACATCCGTACCCGCAATCGGCAGCAACACGGAGAAATTATCCAGTTTTTTGCGCCGGTCGCGCTCTCCAATGTGATGCTGGTATGTCCACACTGCAATAAGCCAACCCGTGTCCGGCACCAGATGGTTGGCGACGAAAAAAAACGCGCTTGCGCAAAATGTCACCACGTCATTGATTCATGATGGAAAAATCCCGCCTCCGAGAACGCTTTGAAAAAAAAGTGATTCCGGCTCTGAAGAAAGAGCTTGGTATTGCCAACGCGCATGCTCTGCCGCACCTGTCCAAAGTTGTTCTTAACGTTGGTATCGGCCAATCAGCGCGTGATCCAAAGCTGGCTGAAAATGTCATACACACCATGGAACGCATTTCCGGCCAGAAACCCATCATAACGAAAGCGCGCAAGTCCATTTCCAACTTCAAGATTCGCAAGGGCATGGGCATTGGCGTCAAGGTGACGTTGCGCGGTCGCCGCATGTATGATTTTCTTGATAAGCTGGTCAATGTTGCCCTACCGCGCGTCCGTGACTTTCAGGGACTCACGTCCGCGTCATTTGACAGCCAGGGAAACTACACCATCGCGTTTAAAGAACACAATGTGTTTCCGGAAATCAGCGCCGACACGATGGAGACCCTTCATGGCTTGGAAGTGACTGTCTGCACAGCAGCGAGCAAGAAACAAGAAGCGGCCGCGCTGCTCAAACACCTGGGTTTTCCATTCCGTTCATAACAACTCCATGGCTACTGTTGCACAAATCGTAAAGTCAAAGCGTTCCCGCACCAAACCGAAATATTCGACGCGCGAAGTCCGTCGGTGCTGGCGGTGCGGACGAAAACGCGGATACATGCGCAAGTTTGACCTTTGTAGAATATGTTTTCGGGAGTTTGCCAACAAGGGCGAGATTCCCGGCATCATCAAGGCAAGCTGGTCATGAACAAAGCAAAAGGCAAAAGTCAAAAAGCAAAAAAATTCTTTACTTTCGATTTCTGATTCCTGCTTTCTCAATTATTTAACTTATGACCGACCCAATCGCAGACATGCTTACCAGAATTCGCAACGCTCTTCGCCTGAAGCGGATGGCGGTAGATATGCCATACTCTCAATCGAAACAGGCAATTGCGGAAATTCTGCAAAGCGAAGGCTGGCTGGAAAGCGTGGAACGCTTTGGTTCGGAGACGATTCCCGCATTGCGGCTTCACCTTCATTATGGCGCTGATGGTATGCCGATGATCCGCGGACTCCGTCGCGTTAGCAAACCCGGCCACCGTGTATACGCGACGAAGAAGGATCTTCCTGTGGTACAGTCCAATTACGGCATTGCAATTGTTTCGACGTCCTCCGGCATGATGACCAACAAAGAAGCGCGCAAACGCGGCATCGGAGGAGAAGTAATTTGTGAAGTATACTAGTTATGACAAAAGCAAAAGTGATAAATCAAAAGTCAAAAGCGGTTCATAAGAAAGAAAATATATTTTGCCTTTTGCCTTTTACTTTTTGACTTAATTATTCTATGTCCCGAATCGGCAAACAACCTATTCCATTGCCTGCAGGTGTTACGCTGACCAGCGAGAACACAATTGTGACTGTTACAGGTCCGAAGGGCTCGTTGACGCAAAAAATACATCCGCATATCACTGTTCACGTGCAAGATCAGCAGGCTGTGGTATCAGTAAAAAACCAGAATGACCGCGGTGACCGCGCGCTTTGGGGCCTTTCGCGCATGCTGCTTGCCAACATGACGCATGGCGTTTCGCAAGGTTTTTCCAAGGAACTCGAAGTGCAAGGCGTTGGTTACCGCGTTGCGGTGCAAGAAAACAAAGTCATTCTCAACCTGGGATTTTCCCATCCGATCGAATGTGCGCTGCCAGTCGGCATTGACGCCAAGGTAGAAAAAAATATCCTGAGGCTCAGCGGCATTGATAAGCAATTGCTTGGCGAAACAGCCGCGCGCATCCGCGCCTTCCGCAAGCCCGAACCGTATAAAGGCAAGGGAATCCGCTACGTCGGCGAAGCCGTACGGCGTAAATCCGGCAAAGTGGTGAAAGGAGCAGAGTCATGATTCTTCAGCATCGTAGACGCATTGTAGAAATGCGCGCACGACGCGCGCGTCGCGTTCGCGCAAAAGTTACGGGAACGGCAAAACATCCGCGTATAGTCGTGTTTCGAAGCCTCAAACATATTTCCGCGCAGCTCATTGATGATGTTGCCGGGAAGACGCTCGTCGCCGCACACGATCGCGAGATCACCATACACGGCACGCCGATCGCGATTGCAGAAGGCGTTGGCAAGCTTTTGGGGGAGAAAGCGGCGTCAAAGCATGTCAAACAGGCAGTGTTTGATCGGCACGGTTACAAGTATCACGGGCGCGTCAAAGCTTTGGCTGACGGCGCTCGTAAAGCTGGATTAACATTCTAACGATGATGGCCCAACACAAACGAGGCGAGAGAGGTCGAAGCCGCGAAGGACGGCAAGAACCGCGCGAGTTTGATCAAGAAATTATTGACATTGCCCGCGTTACGCGTGTGGTTGCCGGCGGAAAGCGTATGCGATTCCGTGCTTGCGTGGTCATTGGCGACCGCAAAGGGCGGGTCGGATACGCATTAGCAAAGGGTTCGGATGTTGCGGGTGCGGTCAACAAAGCGGTCAATGCGGCAAAAAAACGCATGATCACCGTTTCTATGGTCAATGAATCCATCCCGCATGAAACTCGGCAAAAATTCGGCGCAGCATATGTGCTTTTGAAACCGGCGCCGGTGGGCACGGGTTTGATTGCCGGAGGCTCGTTGCGAACACTCTTTGAACTTGCCGGCATTCACAACATTGTCAGCAAAATGCAGGGTTCCCGCAACAAAGTGAATAACGTGAAAGCGGCATACTGCGCGCTGAAAAACCTGCGCAAGCCGCAGTAGTTGATTTGTTTCTTATGCAACTCCACACACTTCCAAAACGGCATGGACGGAAAGCAAAACGGCTTGGCCGTGGGCACGGTTCTGGCCGCGGAATAACGTCAGGCCGTGGCACGAAAGGACAGAAAGCAAGAACGGGTGGCAAGAAAGGGCTGGCGAAGCGGGCGCTGAAAAGCCTGGTTTCGCATCTTCCAAAAAAACGCGGATTCACTTCACGCCGCAAACCGTACCGGATTATTTCACTGGCTATCTTGGAGCGTCATTTTCAGAATGGCGATCGCGTCACCGCAGAACGTCTGCTGGAACTCGGCTGCGGACTGCACGGTTACCGAGGATGGAAAGTGCTTGGATCCGGAACGCTCACGAAAAAGCTCGCGGTTGCCGCGCATGCGTTTTCGAATTCGGCTGAGCGTGCTATAACGAGGGCAGGCGGCACGACCATTCGACTTCGTTCGTAATACCAATGGCCAATCCTTTATCGCAGCTTTGGAAAGTTCCGGATCTGCGCAATAAAATTCTGTTTGTCTTAGCGCTGCTGGTCGTGTTTCGCCTTGCCGCGCATATTCCTGTTCCAGGCGTCAATACGGCGGGTCTGCAGCAATTTTTTTCGTCAAATCAAGTATTAGGCCTTCTCAATATCTTTTCCGGCGGAGCGTTGGCTAACTTTTCTATCGTCATGCTGGGACTTGGCCCGTACATCACGGCTTCGATTATTTTTCAATTGCTCGCGTATATCATTCCTAGTCTGGAAGAATTGCAGAAAGAAGGGGAGCGCGGACAGCAAAGGATTAACCAATGGACGCGGCTGCTCTCCATTCCCTTAGCGGCGCTTCAGGCCTATGCCACGATCACCCTCCTGGCAAAAACCGGCGGTGCGTCTCTTGGTCCGGGCAGCACGGTTCCACAAGGTGTCTTGAACAATCTCAACGGGTATACTCTCATTGCCGCCGTCATTACCATTGCGGCAGGCAGCGTTTTTCTCATGTGGCTCGGCGAGCTGATTTCTGAAAAAAAGATGGGCAATGGAACATCGCTGCTGATTTTCGCCGGCATTGTTGCGGGAATTCCGACCGGTTTGCAGCAGTTTATCGCAACTTTTGATAACAGTAAAATCTTCAGCACATTACTGTTTCTTGCCATCGCGATTATTACGACATTGGCCGTGGTCTATATCACTGAGGGGCAACGAAATATACCCGTGACCTACGCCCGCAGAATTCGCGGTAGCCAAGCGTTTGGCGGCGTGAGCACTCACCTGCCGCTGCGCGTCAACCAGGCTGGCGTGATTCCTATCATTTTTGCTATTTCCTTGGTGGTGTTTCCGCCCATCATCGCGCAGTTCCTGCAACGCGTCAACATTGATTGGGTGCGTTCCATCGCGCAGTTTGTCGTTACGACATTTAACAACCAGATTTTTTATGGCGTGTTCTATTTTGTTCTTGTGGTTGCGTTTACCTACTTCTACACCTTTGTCATTTTTCATCCTAACCAAGTTGCAGAGAATCTTCAAAAACAGGGTGGATTTATTCCCGGAATCCGTCCGGGTCCTCCGACCGCGCATTATCTCAGCCAGGTCAGTAACCGGATTTTGCTGACCGGCGCTTTATTTCTTGGCCTTATCGCCGTATTGCCTGTGATTATGCAGGGCGCTTCGGGAACAAGCCTTGTGATTGGCGGAACGTCTCTGCTTATCGTGGTCAGTGTTGTCATAGAAACCGTCAAGCAAATCGAATCGCAACTCGTGATGCGTGATTACGAAGGATTTTAAGCGAATGGCACGGCACCGTTCCACAAAGGCGAGAATAACACACACCGGTCCATCCGTGATTATTCTCGGTCCACAAGGCGCAGGCAAGGGCACGCAGGCGGAACTTCTCGCGCGGCGCCATCATGTAGCACACCTCGAAACCGGCGCAATGCTTCGCGCGATTGCCGCAAAACCAACCAGCGCATTTGGCCGACACGTGGCGGGCTATATTGACCGTGGGAAGCTCGTTCCATTTACCTGGGTGTTGAAGCTTCTTGACCAGAGGCTTACCGCGATCCCTCTTTCCCAGGGTATTGTCATTGACGGATCGCCTCGCCGGTTTCTTGAAGCGTTGTCTTTGCTGCGCATGCTTCGAAAACATCATCGGACCGTCGGCCGCGTGTTCTTCGTAACGGTTCAGAAGAAAGAGACAATCAAACGACTTTCTCGGCGCTGGATATGCGTCACCTGCGCGCGCTCTCTCATTATGGGAAAAGACGTGCGAAAATCCACGGATGTATGTCCGTACTGCAAAGGACCAATCAAGCGGCGCGCGGATGAAACGCCCGTCGCGATTGCTCGGAGGCTGGCAATTTACGAAAAGGACACCCGTCCTGTCATTGCACACTTCCGCAAGCAAAAACTTCTTGTCCGCATTAACGGCAAGCAGACGATCGAAAACGTGTACCGTGACATCAATAAGTATTTTCCGCACGATCGTCATGAAGTGCACAAGCGCGCGCGATAGGCGAGGTCTTCGAGAAAGCGGCAGGATCGCTGCCACGGTTTTGCGTTCTTTGGTGAAAGCCGCGCAACCCGGCGTATCAACGGCTGAACTGGATGTAACTGCGCGCCGCTTGCTCACCGAAGCGGGCTCCAAGCTGCCCTTTCTTGACTATCGTGGCTATCCAAGCGTTCTTTGTACGTCCGTCAATGACCAACTTGTCCATGGTTTGCCGAAAAAGAATGCGATTCTGCAAAAAGGCGATATTGTTGGACTGGACATTGGCGCAGACTATGGAGGCTATATTACGGATATGGCGGTGACGATTGGTATTGGCACGATCAGTTCAGAAGCGCGCCGATTGTTGTTGGTCGCGCAAAAAGCGTTGCGTTTGGCAATCCGTTCCCTGAAACCCGGCATGAAGACCGGCGATCTCGGCGCCGTCATTCAACAGTACATTGAAAAACATGGCATGGGCGTTGTGCGCGATCTTGTCGGCCATGGCGTTGGCCGGCAACTCCATGAAGATCCGATGATTCCAAACTTCGGCACACATGGACAAGGAACGCTTCTGACTGAAGGAATGGTCATTGCGATCGAACCCATGGTAACGCTTGGTGATTGGCACGTCAAAACCCTCGATGACGGCTGGACGGTAGCGACAGCAGACGGTTCGCTGGGCGCTCATTTTGAACACAGCGTTGTCATTGAAGCAGACGGCGCGCAAATATTGACCCAAACTGACGACCATGATCCTTGGCCTTGATGTAGGGACAAAAAGTACAGGTGTTGCGATCTCCGATGACGAAGGGCGTGTTGCTGTAGGAAGAGGAACACTGACCGGAGCATGGAGCGACATGTTCTCCGCGATCAGGGCATTGGCGCTCAGTCGTTCTATTAAGCGCATTGTGGTTGGTTTGCCTCTCGCGCTGAGCGGAAAGGAAACAGAGCAGACCACTCTGACGCGATCGTTCGTTCAACAGCTGCAACAGCATGTTTCTGTTCCCGTTGTCTTGCATGACGAACGGCTGACAAGCGTGGAAGCGAAACGGCAATCGCGGGAACGAATTGACGAACGCTCCGCAATCCTGATGCTGCAGTCATACCTTGACCTGCATAACCAACAGCGAAAGGAGCTGCCATAATGTGGCTTTGGTTCGCGCTCGCGTTTTTGCTCAGCCTTTTTGCCACTCGGCTTGTCCGCCGATTTGCAGAGCGCTTTGGCGTACTTGATCGTCCTGAAGTCTCGCCGGAACGCAAGCTGCACACACGCCCGGTTCCGTTGCTCGGCGGGCTCGCTGTCTATGCAGCATTCCTTTTAATCGTTCTCACCATTCTTCTTGTGCAGCCGCATGTTTTGCTTGGCGGCTATCTTTTGCCGAAACATATTATTGGACTCGTTCTTGGCGGGTTGCTCCTTATGATCGGCGGATGGCGCGATGACCGATGTCCACGCAATCCGAGAGAACAACTGCTGTGGCCGATTCTTGCTGCACTCGTCATTGTTGGTTCAGGAATCGGCATTACGTCTGTCACGAATCCGCTTGGCGAAGCTTTTCGTTTAGATCAGTGGTCAACAACCCTGTTCTCTATTGGAGATAAGCCGTACCGTATCGTATGGCTTGCGGACGCGTTTGCGTTTACCTGGCTCATGGTTTCGATGTATGCGACAAAACTCCTTGACGGTTTGGACGGATTGGTCAGTGGTATCGGTGTCATCGGCATGTTCGTTATAGCGGCGGTTAGCTTAACGCCAAAGGTTGGCCAGCCAGAAACAGCGTTGCTTGCCTTCATCGCTGCGGGAGCGTTTTTTGGATTCCTCATGTTTAATTTTCATCCGGCGAAAATTTTTCTTGGCGAAGGCGGCTCCCTTTTAGCGGGATTTTTGCTTGGAACGTTTGCTATCCTTTCCGGCGGAAAAATTGCAACAGCCCTTCTGATCTTAGGTATTCCGATTATTGATATTATGGTCGTTATTGTTCTCCGTTTGTTTCGGGAACGCTCCTCAATCGTCCGTGCAGATAAACAGCATATCCATCATCGTCTGTACAGTTTGGGGTTATCGCACCGTCAGACCGTGCTGTTACTCTATGTTTGTACGGCCGTGTTTGGGAGTGCGACGCTCATAACGCAAGGAAAAACCAAGCTCATTGTTCTCGCGCTGATTGCCGTGCTCATGGTCGTTCTTGCCGGTATCGTGGTGTATCGTACCAGACGGCAGGGACGTCTTGACAGTTTGGAACAGTCCAGCTAGACTGACTGCAGGCCTTTGTGGCCATCATCCACCTTCGTTTGCCATCGCGGACTTCGGCGGATTCCGCTCGTCTCATTGTTCGGAGTGGAGCTTCATTGTTGTTCTATCGCCCATGTTCGCAATCATCGCAACCGGAGGAAAACAATATAAAGTGAAAGAAGGGCAGATTCTCAAAGTCGAGAAGCTTGCAGCTGAAAACACAATCACATTCGACCGGGTGTTGCTTCTTGGTGGCGAGAACGTGAAGATCGGAACGCCCTACGTAGAAGGCGCTAAGGTGGAAGCAATTGTTCTTGGCGAGGTGAAAGGGCGAAAGATCACGATACGCAAATATAAGCCAAAGGTTCGGTACCGTCGAAAGACAGGCCACCGGCAGAAGTATACGGAAGTGAAAATCGAGAAGATTGTTGCGTAGGCAGAGCGTTCCAAAAAGGAGAGATGAGATCCTTAGGCCAAAAGGGCTAACTCGTTTTTCTCAAGTGCCTTGATGCCGAAGGCACTTTTCGGATAGGATAAATCCTTCTGTTTCGTGACGAGAACGGTGAGTAATCAAGGTTCTTGTCCAAGCAGATGCACGTTGATAACGAGGAGTCGGTTGTCTGGCACTTCTTGCTTTCATTTTAAATTTGGAGGTGCGGCATGGCCGAAATCGATGTAGTACGTCTGCTACAACAATTCCGTCTGACAGAGGCAGAGCTTGCCGAACGGTTGTCTGTACACCCCCGAACGGTGTCTCGGTGGGTAAGCAGTACAACAATGCGGCCGCGCGGTCCTGCTCGCAAAGAACTTCTGCGAATGCAGGCATCCCTGACATCTGCGACCATCGGTTCACGTGTGTTTCGGATCGGCATCTGTCCAGAGTTCACCGATACCACACTTCCCGTGCTTGCTAACTCGACAGGAGTGCTCGCCGGGTATGTAGAAGGGGCAGTGGAGTTCCATCCAATTCCGTGGGACGACAGAGCCATGAGGGCACTGTGCTCCGGTTTCCTCCAGGGAGTCCTTTTTAACCAGCGATGTGCCGAGAGGTTTGCTGCAACAACAGCTGCCTGCGTCGAGTTCGTAGGCGAGCCATTTGTCTCGGGCGCGCCGTATATCGCGTTCTCACTTCCCAGTCCCGTGCCAAGCACAGATCTACTGAACCTTCTCTGGCATCCGCAGACCATCAAGATCGTACCGTACGCCGACATGGAGTTGACGATGCGACTCGTTCGGGAAGGCTGCCGCCGTTCCAGTGGCAAACTTCATGTGCTCGCCGCGCGCGACGACGAAACCAGATGGTTCCGCTGCTCGGCAGGACACGGAGTCCGGTTGTTCCTCAACCCGCCTGCATTTTGGGGTAATAGTCCCATTGCGTACATCGGAGGCCAGGATCACCGAGCGCTCATCGAACTTGCTCGTGAGCAGACAACTGACCGCATGATTATCGTCCTCGTCGAACCAGGGAAGGGACTTGATGTTGCGTTCCCGGACTCGCTTCGCACAAACTGGCTCATCGGCATCGGTCTGCCCGCGCAGAAACTCGACAGCGTTGCCGATGCGATCAGTGAGGTGCGGCGGCTTATGAGTGCAAACGAAGCCGTCCGGAACGATGCACTTACGGAGATCATCCGCTGGCGGAATCTGCACGGTTCTGCGGAGGAATCCGAGTTCGGTGACACGAGGCGTGAGTTTGAGACGACGCTGCCGAAAATGCGGACGTATTCGGCAGAACTCGGCCGCTGGTTCTAAGGCGACAAACTCAACGTGATCAAGCCTGAAGGCTGGGAAATGGATTTCTCAGCCTTCTTCGCTTTGCATTCGGAGCAAAATCTTATTGCGACTGAGTCGCAGTAAGATCAAGAGTTAACAGCAAGACGTTTTGATTTCTCTCTTAGGGTTCATACCCCGTCAGCTTGCTGCGGGTATGCTACCCTTAAGACATGAGTATATACTTACATAAAGCCACAATGTATCCGTCCTCATCTATCACCTCGTATGCCCTGCAAAGTATCGCCGCGTGGTGTTCAATGAGAAAGCGGACATGGTCATCAAGTCGACATGTCTTGAAATATCAAAACGATACGAAATGCACTTCCTCGAGATAGGCACCGATAAAGACCATGTCCACTTTCTCATCCAATCCATCCCCATGATGTTGCCCCAGCGTATCGCTCAAATTGTGAAAAGCATTACCGCGCGAGAAGTATTCTCCCAAGCTCCCGAAGTCAAAAAGCAGCTGTGGGGAGGGGAATTTTGGACGAAAGGGTATTTTATCAATACGGTCGGAAGGTCAAAGAGTGAACAAGCCGTTGCACAATATGTTAGAGAACAAGGTCGTGAAAAAGAATATGTCCAAATCCACCAGAACCAGCTACGGTTGTTCTGATGAATTCTTCATACCTCGTCAGCTTGCTGCGAGGTAGTTGATTT
>CAYINT010000014.1:0-894 GCA_964364875.1 uncultured Gammaproteobacteria bacterium
GTCCGCAACCTCGGCTCGATTTCGGCCAGCAGCATCTGCGCCTGCGCCATATTCTCTTTGGTCTGCTCTAGTTTGCTGACGGCTTGTTCCCGCTTGATTTGGTACTGGCGGACCCCAGCCGCTTCGTCAAAAAAGATTTTCCGTTCTGCCGGTGAAGCGATGAGAACATGGTCAATCATCCCTTGGCCGATAACGCTGTACGACTTTTGCCCGATGTTGGAGCGCGCGAGAAGCAAGTGGATGTCTTGCAGGCGAACAGGGCTCTTGTTGAGCAGGTATTCGCCCTCGCCGCTACGATACACGCGCCGTGTTATCACGACTTCGGCATAGTCCAGCGGCATTTGGCGATCCTCGTTGTTGAGATGCATGGACACTTCGGCCATGCCAAGCCGCGCTTTGAGGCTGGAACCGGAAAAAATAACGTCATCGGACTTTTTGCCGCGCAAAGTCTTCATACTTTGCTCGCCCAACGCCCACCGGATGGCATCGGCAACGTTGGACTTGCCGGAACCATTCGGCCCGACAATCGAAGCAACTCCACGGTCAAATTCAAGCGTGGTTTTGTGTGCAAATGATTTAAATCCGGTAATGTCGAGGCGCTGGAGATACATGAGGAGAATTACAAATTGCGAAGTCCAAATTACAAATGGCGTCCTGTCGCTAGTAATTTGGAACTACGACGAAACGAGATTATTGTACCATACTTCGTGCAAAGGCAGACATCTATAACCGCGAGCGCGCGCTCGCGGTTATAGACACACCGGCGCACCTGGAAAAGAAAAAAGCGGTACTCCCCCGAAGGGTTTCCCGCTTGTGCGCTCTTCGCCGAACGCTTAGAACTGATACATGAGTCCTCCTTATCGAATGTGTGATGACACTGCGAACCAGAGTCTG
>CAYINT010000014.1:904-17377 GCA_964364875.1 uncultured Gammaproteobacteria bacterium
GAGTCTGACTGGAAGTCTTTTTGGTACGCACTCCACTTTGCCCCCGTTGCCGAGCGGTGTTTCGTACAACCATCCAACCTTCGCCCAGGGTACAACTTTGTATCCCGCATCAATCTTGGTGTACCGTCCGCTTCCGCCGCGCTGTTGCAGAACATACAAACTCACTTTCCCGCATAGGCTGTCGACAGAAACGAACTGCGCGGTCCGCAGCAAACGGGGGTTCTGTTCCAAGCCAACACCAGCGCCAAACGTGACATTCCGAACAGGAATCCACGTCGGTCCTGCATAGGCCTGAGCGTACTTCTGCTGTACTCTGCACCACGCAAACGAGCCGAGTGTGGAGCCTGGAAATCGGTTTGCAGTCGAGAGCAACATCGCCGGCGTCGTGTGCCAACTCTTGTGAATGAGCCGATACTCCACGGACGCTGTCAGAGCTTCTGCAGCGGTAACGCGAACACCAAGCAATATCGCCAGCAGCGTTGCAACGAACACAGTTTTCATCTTCTCCCCTTCTCGCTTCGTAAGCTGACAGAGAACTGTCGTTAGATACGACGCAGTTCATGGATCAGAATTTCACCTGTTTGCAAGCCAGAGTTAGACATGGCGCGGAAACAGGTAGTGACGTTGAAGCCGTGTTTTGGCCCCTGCACGGCTGGATCGTTTGCTGTTCCTGCCTTGGTGTAAAACGGCATGACGATGACGCCGCCCGACCGAAGGTGTGATGGCGCTTGTTCCAAAAAGCGGTGGATGAGATCTTCCGGCGCAAGCATGCTCGCTGCCACGGTATCACCTTCTGGAGGCACACCACAGAAAAACGGGTGGTTGAAGATGATACAGTCAAACGTCTCCGGGACAGTCTCAAACAAGTCGCCCTGTCGAACGCTTGCCTTGTCCGTCAAGCCATACTGCTCTATGTTCTCCTCGGGCATTCCGCGCTGCCAACGGCGAAATGTCGGAAAACACCACCCGAGCAGCACCGTACAACCCCATGACAACGCCCATAAGCCCCGTTCCCGTGCCCATGTCGAGCGCAGTCGCCTCTTCAGGAGGCGGGTTGGTTCGGCTGAAACGTTTCTCGCACGCATTGCTGTAGTCTTTCTTCATCACCTCTTCCCCCCTTTTTTCACCTTTACCGTTGTCAAAGGGCATGTTCTCTTCCAAGAACCATTGACAATAGAAGGGAAGTGTAATAGTGTCAAAGTGTCGTCGAATCCCGACAAACTATAATCTCAATATGATTGAAAAAACATTGCGTTCGCTTGGTCTTTCTGCTAACTCCATCCGTATTTATGAGCGTCTTCTCGAAATGAACTCCGCTTCGGCACGCCAACTTGCAGAAAACCTGGGGCTCCCCCGTCCTTCGGTCTACGACAATGTAAAACCGCTCATTCAGTATGGACTTGTTCTTGAACAAACCGAGGGAAATAAAAAGCTTTTTCAGCTCGATGACGTACGACACCTGCCGCAGCTTCTCCGGACAAAAATCGAGCTATTAGAACAGGAGGAGCGAAATGTGAAGAAAATACTTCCACAACTCGGGAAACGGGCGAGTAGTGTGGAACCGCGAACAAAATTCTATCCTGGCGCGGAAGGCGTTCGTCAAATGCTTAACGATATTCTTTGGTACGATCATATAGAACTTCTGTCCCTCTGGCCATTTCAGGAAATGGTTGCAGTGTTGGATCAGGAATACTTTGCACACTTTCATCGCAGACGCCTTCGGCAAAGCATTGCAATCCGAACCGTATGGCCGCGGGACAAAACAGTTTCGTTTAAAGACTATCCCTTCATTGGGGTTGGCAAAAAGCATTTACGGCAACAACGTCTTGCGCCCAACGGACTGACGTGGAACATGGGAAACCTCATCTATGGAGACAAGGTCAGTTTTATCTCTTCACGACAAGAAGCGTTCGGCTTCATCGTCCAAAGCCGGAATTTTGCCGATCTCATGCGTACGCAATTTGAAGTTCTCTGGAAGATTTCCACACCGGTCAAAGCGCAACCGCAATACAGCGAAGCGTTTCTGAAAACGGTGTAGAACGGAATGATTTTGTTCATACGTATATGAAGCGCGGCGTTCCGTAGGACGCGGCGTGCTGTTTGAGTCCGGCAATGCCGGACGAGTTCACGCCGCGAGCCGCGCGTTACTAAGAAAAAGCGTGCCGGGGAGTGGGGGTTCGGGGGTAGAGGGGCGGGCTTCGCAACTCTGAGCCCCTCTCCCCCCGAGAAATATAGGTAGCATTTTTGCTGGCGATATATGAACAACAATAAAAACAGCGGTGCTGGCGACGCAGAGCGTTCTCGGTAATACTAAAACGTCGCCGACAGGTGACTCAATACTTCTTCCTTATTGCCTTTTGTCCGGCGGAGCCGGATCCAGCCTTGCCGGAACTTTTTTCTAAAAAAACACCCTTTTCACAAACGCGGCTGCAATGATGGCGGCAAAAGAAAAGCGGACAATGGTCGCGCCAAGAAAACCGACATATTTTGCGCGGGATGTTTCCATAAAATATGGAACGTCATGGCCCGTGGCAAGCTCGCCGATAAGGGAACCGAGCATTGCGCCGACCGTCAGGCCGGGGAACACGCCGAAGACGGAACCAAGAAACGCACCGAGCATAGCGCAGATAATTGCCAATCCCGTCACGCGGAA
Source organism: uncultured Gammaproteobacteria bacterium (assembly GCA_964364875.1). Classification (GTDB taxonomy): domain Bacteria; phylum Patescibacteriota; class Patescibacteriia; order CAZCGY01; family CAZCGY01; genus CAYINT01. Next base: position 3,558 of record CAYINT010000014.1, read on the forward strand.
TTTTTTTACGCGGCTATGCGATTCACGATAATCCACCAGCCCGCTTAACGCCACAAGCCCGCCCGCAAGCAGCACAAAATCCAGCCCAACGACAGAAAAACGTGTCAGGATCGCGTAGAGCAATACGCCAAACCACGTGAGGATGATCCCGGGAACCACAGGAAATACCGAACCGATAAGCCCGATAATGATGAGGCTTCCGGCACCTGCGGTAATCAGAAATGAATACCATTCCATAGTGATGGGGAGGCTTACTCCCAGTGTTTCTTTTTGAGCCCTTCGATCGCGGCTTGAACTTGCGCCTCTTGTTTGGAACTGCCCGACCCTTCGGCAACAAGCTCGTCGCCAAGATACACGCCGACGACGAATTCTTTTGCGTGGTCTGGGCCGGTTTCGCTCAGCACTTTGTACACTGGCGTGACGGAGAGCAGCTCCTGGCTGGATTCCTGGAAACGGCTTTTCGGATCATGGTATAACTTATGCTCTAATATTCTCGGGAGATGTTTCAGAATGTGCGTTTCGATAAACGTTTTTGCTACGTCAAAACCCTGATCAAGGTACACTGCGCCGATCAACGCCTCAAACACATCCGCAAGAATAAATGTTCGAGCTTTCTTTTGGCTATCCTGCGTTTCGCCGCGTGAAAGCAAAAGGTGCTGCTCCAGTTCGATTTCTTTTGCGTATTCCGCAAGCATGAGGGAGTTGACAAGCGCCGCCCGCCAATTGGTCATCTCCCCTTCAGGATTTTCGTACTGTTGATAGAGATGCTCTGTGACGATAAGTTCGAGGACAGCATCGCCCAGGAATTCCAACCGCTCGTTGTTTCCTAACCGAAAACTTGGGTGCTCGTTGAGGTATGACCGATGCACCATTGCCTGTTCAAGAATATCTTTGTTGCGGAACGTAACGCCGATCCGTGTTTCTAAATCGTGCAGATCACTCATGCTTTTTTCCTTCTGCTTGCCCCGTTGCTTTGGCATGGCGGGGTTCCCGCTGGTTTTGTGCAGTATCTTTTTCACGCCCCTCTCCCGCTGTCACCTCGCCGGCCGCAAGCATCTGCTTGTAAATAGCGCCAAGAACGCCGTTGACAAATTTTCCCGATGATTCGCCGCCAAATGTTTTCGCAAGCTCAATCGCCTCATTAATCGCCACTTTCGGCGGAATGTCTCCCGAAAACTTCAATTCAAAAATGCCGATGCGCAGAATGTTGCGGTCAACGGTCGTAATTTGTTCCAGCGGCCATTCCGGGGCAAACTTCGTAATCGCAGCATCGATATCTTTTTGGTGGTCAAACACGCCGCTGACAACCTTTGTGATGAACCCATGATCGTCAAAAGACGGTGCAAACTCTTTGAGATTGTGCTCCACAATGACATCGGGGTCTGCTTCCGCGCCTCTGCGAAAATCCCATTCGTACAGGCTCTGCATGGCGATGGTACGAGCGAGATGTCGATTTGACATACGGAAGGAAGTTGGTGAAAAAACAATGTTAGGATTTCGGCCCGTCTGTGCTTTCAGTCTTCTCGCGTTGGCGTTCCCGCTTCTTCAACCGCTTTTCTGCTTTCGAACGAACCGCGAGAATCTGGCGGCCGTTGTACATGCCGCAGGAAGAACATGCGTAGTGCGGCCGAATCGGTTTTCCGCAGTTACGGCATACGCCTAACGTCGGATGCCGAAGGGCAAAGTGGCTTGCGCGTGTGCGCTTTTCTGAGCGCGGTCTTTTTTTTGAAGGTAATCCCATTAGTGCTTCCTTGTAACAATCCGAACGGGCCGGATGCTTTAATCAATCATAGTATACCGAACTTTCGGCTTTTTTGCAAGTGCTGCAACGCATTTTCGTAATAAAGACGACATCATGCATGACGTTTTGAGTCCTCACACGATTTTCCTACAACAGCTTCCTGAAATGACGACGCGTTCATCATTTCGGGAGGCTGCGACGATGTTCCTGCTCATGCGAGAGCAAGAACGGTATCGTCGCATACCCACCACACATCTCACAGGTAGATGGATTGTTCACCGAAGAGGGTATTCCCGCCGTCACAGAGTCGGCCGGTCTTCGGGTTCTTGTGCGGCCCGAGACGCATGCTGGTCACCGGAAGATCGCCGGTAAGTAAAGAGGCGAAACTCCTCCGAACTCCGACATTCCAGCGGGGCGGCAGCGGCACACTCACCACATGGACCATTTGGCATCTTGGAGATCTCCTGCGGGGTAGACTTCGTACGTGGGAACCGAGCTCAAACAATGAAACCAGTTACACGTACGAAGCGGTAGGTGTCTTGTTGAAGAACGTTGCCTGTACCTTAAAGATCAGCCGGCTTTCTGTCAACCCCGGCTGTTGTTTGTGTCCTCATACCACATCAAGTGGCAGATGGTAAAACAACCGTCTAAAGAAGTGATTGTTGTATTGCCTTCGGCTGCAATCCGGCTTTTTGGATCGTTTCTTTTGTGATCGGCAACCGTTCCAATGATCTTGGTTCTACCTTAATTGCGCCTGATCCATACGATTTACCGACCAATGCTAAGTTCTTTATTGTGCTTGGATCCTGCAGGACTTTCCAAAGTTTTTCAATATATGACTTCTCATGAGAAAGTGGATACACGCAGAGGAATCCGGTCAATGGAACAACTCCCGCTTCGTTTTTTATAAACCTTGTATTCCTCCGCCCCAGGTAGGCAAATAGAAATATTGGAATTTTCCTAACCTCCATTTTATACCAAGGTTGGCGGGTAGAAATTAATGCGCGTTTTGCAAGTCCTAGTTTTTCTCCTTCGTTAATATAATTTTTTACTGATAATGGCATATCTTCCCAGCGAGTACCATTTGGGGAGAAAAGTAGCGTGGGACGGCCTTTTGCTTCCAATTTTTCCAATGCTTCTTTCGTAAAGCACGTTCCCTCCGAATCTCTTGTTCTTCCTATGGCGGGTAAAAGGAGTGTATCAGGAATGCCAATTTCCTTTGCCTTCTCTCGCGTGAGAAAGAAAAATTCATTTGCACCTGTGACGATACCACGCATGACGTAAGCAAAATCGGCAAGAGTATATTCAAAATCGTCATCTGTCCTAGGCATCCTGGAAAGCCCCGTTGATAAAGCTTCGCTTAAGTCTCGCTCATAAATATCGAGCTCTTTAACATTCTCGTCATTTAGGTCATTCTTCAAATACTGAAATAGTCCTTTGCTTTCTGGAACAAGGCATTGTATCCACTTTATTTTTTCCTGTGGTCTATTGTTGCTGATTAAAAAGATTATAGCGTTTGTATCAACACCCGGAAACGGCGTTGCTTTGTGCTCAAAAGTAACAATCCCGTCAATACGAAACTTTTTCGCAATCCATTTCCAAAGTTTTTTGGAAAACACACCTTCACAAGTATCGGCAGGCATGATAAATGCAAGTTGTCCGCCCTTATCGAGCAAACTTAATGCTTGTATCAAAAAATAAATATGGAGTCCTGCACGCCCATCAAGAGTATCGCCAAGATTTAACAAACTTATTTTGCGAAACTGGTTTTTTTGTTCTTGCGATAGACGATGATGTCGAATATATGGCGGATTTGCAACAATTGCTTTAAAAAGTTTCTTTGGAGGATTCAAGATAAAATCACGTATCTCTAATTCAGCATTTTTATCAAAAATTCCTTCTTGTTTTGCCTCGGCGATAATTTCGTTGTCAATATCCGTCCCAAAAAACTTTTTCTTTGGATTGATCTTTTTTAGCGCTGTATAAAATGCCCCTTTGCCCACGCCAGGGTCAAAAATCAAATTTGCGCCTTTTGAGACGTAAGCGATCATCGCTTCCGCAACCCAATCGGGGGTCCAAAATTGCCCCTTGTCGCGCAATTTTTCACGTTCATTCCACAGTCTTGGCAAGTGTTGGTGGATTATTGTTTTCATAGGGAGTCTAAAACTTCAATTGCTTCTTTTCGAAGTTCCAATTTTCCGCCGTCAAATTTCACATACGGTAAAATGTGTCCGTTTTTATCTTCAACAAACGCTGACACAAGCGAGGGTTCCTCAACGGCGTCTCCCAGCGGATACCCGTAACGATAATAGATTTTGTAGATTGCTTTTTTGGTTGTTGCTCCTCCGGGTGCTTGAAACGTTTGGACTGTTGGCTGAATAAAATTTTCATTTATCAGTCGCTCGGCTTCATCAAGAGAAATACCAAATGCTTGATCGTAAAATACATGCCAAACATGAATCGGAATCTGGCTTTGTTCTTGCCATTTTTTCAATGGTTCGCGATCCTCTTCTTTGATAATGATTGTCGGCAAAACTGCTGTTTTCTTTAGGCCGAGCTTACCGTTCAATCTTTTTTGAGGAGAAAACTTCGTTGCATAGTCCGGCATTTTCTTTGATTTCCACAAACTATTTTCACACTCAATTGCAACAATGGCTTTACCGAGTAGGGATGTTAGTTTACTCTCCTGAATGAATGGTAGTTCTTGAACACCACCAGCACTATCCAAAAGTTTCTTTACTCCATTTGCGTCTGCTTTTTTGAAAACCAATAAATCCGGCCTCTTGATTTTCCCAAGCCCGGCCTTCTCAAGACGTTCAAAGTAAAGCTCAAAAGCGCGGATATTGTCTGTTGGCGCAGTACCGCTTGGTCCATAGGGAATTGCAAAGTACTTTCCATTCTCGTTTACCGCTTCGATCAAACGATTTTCACTCCATACTCCTTACGACCAGCGCATCAAAAAGTCACTTCCGCGGAGGCGGCGGGGATTAAGAAGAAAATCTTCCCATACCAGGGAGGGAAAGCCTCTCATTGCAAAAGCAATATCTTCTTGGAATGCAGCGAGAGTTTTCTCAAATGGGTGCATTTTTATGCTGTAATCCACTATTGTTCAGCTCTATATTTATTCGCTTGTTAAGCGATTACCCGAAGAATAACCGAATGTCAAATTCCCCAAAATGTCTTGTTCTCGTCCATTTTAGATAAACGTCACGCTTGCAAGGAAATCGTCCGTTTCTTTAAACCGCATGATCCGCACGCCTTGCGTATCGCGGCCAAGAACGGAAACGGTTTTCAGCGGCAGACGGATGACCTGGCCTTTTTCCGAGATGCAGATCACGTCTTCTTGTTCCCGCTTGGCGTTGACGATAAATGCAGCGACGACATCACCGGTCTTTGCCGTTACTTTCACGGCTTTGATGCCGGATCCGCCGCGTCCCTGCCTCCGGTAGAACTTCACAGGAGAACGTTTGCCAAATCCGCTTGCTGTGACGATAAGTAGTTGCTCCGCTGAGGATGCAGAACCTTCCGGAATGACATCAATGCCTGCAACGGGGTCATTGGATCCAAGCCGGATACCGCGCACGCCGACTGCAGACCTGCCCATCGGACGCAAATCTTTTTCCGAAAACCGAATGGACTTGCCTTTCGCGCTGACCAGCATGACATCGTCGCTTCCGGACGATGGTTTGACCCAGACCAGCGCATCATCGTCTTTCAGGTTTATTGCGATCAGACCGGACCGGCGGACATTCGCAAAGGCTTCGCGCTCGACTTTCTTGATTGTTCCACGCTTCGTCACCATAATGAGGAATTTTGCCACGCCCTCGAGATCGTTCATCGGCAACACCGCGGTCACTTGTTCCTGCGGCAATAACTGCAAAAAGTTCACGACCGCCTGGCCGCGGGCAGTGCGCGACGGCGCCACAGGGACTTCGTACGCTTTCAACTGGAATACCCGTCCGCGCGATGTGAAAAACAGCAAATCCGTATGCGTCGAGCAGGAGAAAAAATGTTCGACAAGATCTTCTTCTTTCGTCGTCAGCCCGATGACGCCTTTGCCGCCGCGGGACTGTGTTTTGAAAATTGTCGGGGAAAGGCGTTTGATGTACCCGTCGCGCGTCAAGGTCACAATCGTCGCTTCGTTGGGAATGAGGTCTTCCTGCGTAAACTTTCCAACAGGATTCGGATGAATGGCCGTGCGCCGTTTGTCGCCAAACCTCGTTTTGAGGTCTGCGAGTTCGCTCTTAATGATGCCGAGAACTTTTTTGGGCGATGCAAGCACCGTTTCGAGATCCTTGATTACTTTCAGCTTTTCTTTGAGCTCATCTTCCACTTTTTGCCGTTCCAGGTTGGCAAGTTGCGACAACCGCATTTCAAGAATCGCGTCAGCCTGAAGTTCTGAAAGTTTAAACTTTTTGACGAGGTTGACCTTTGCTTCATCGCGGTCCTGCGAACCGCGAATAAGCTTGATGACTGCATCAAGATGATCCAGCGCGATTTTCAGCCCTTCCAAAATGTGCGCACGGGCTTTTGCTTTTTCCAGATCAAACTCCGTCCGGCGGCGGACGACTATTTGCCGATGTTTGATGTATTCTTCCAGTATCAGTTTCAGCGTCAACACGCGCGGCTGGATGCCATCTACCAGCGCGAGCAGGTTCACATGGAACGTATCTTGCAACTGCGTCAGCGTATAGAGCCGGTTGAGGACTTTTTTGGGATAGCTGTCTTTTTTCAATTCGACGACGATGCGCACGCCGTCACGATCAGATTCATCGCGCAGGTCCCGGATTCCTTCAATCTTCTTATCGCGAACAAGCTCGGCGATTTTTTCGATTAACGTCGCCTTGTTGACCTGGAAAGGGATTTCGTTAACGATGATCTTGAAATCGCCGCTTTTGTCTTCGACAATCTCTGCTTTCGCGCGCATGACAATGCTGCCTTTGCCGGTTGCGTAGGCAGCCTTAATTTCGTTGCTATCAAAAATCTCAGCGCCAGTCGGAAAATCCGGCCCTTTGATGAATCCCATGAGATCTTCCACTGTTGCATCAGGGTTGTCGATGAGGTGCATCGTCCCATCGCAGAGCTCTGATAGGTTGTGCGGAGGAATATTTGTGGCCATACCGACCGCAATGCCAACCGTGCCGTTGAGCAGAAGGTTTGGGAGCTTTGCCGGCAGCACGCGCGGCTCCATGTGCGACTCGTCGTAGTTTGGCGCAAAATTCACGGTGTTCTTGTCGATATCAACAAGCAGATCTTCAGCGATTTTTTTCAGCTTCGCTTCGGTATACCGCATGGCCGCCGCGCTATCGCCGTCCATGGAACCAAAGTTGCCCTGCCCGTCAACAAGCTGATACCGCATAGAAAAATCCTGCGCTAAACGGACGACCGAATCATACACGGGAATATCGCCGTGCGGATGGTATTTCGCAATGACTTCACCGACGACGGCAGCGGACTTTCGGTATCTTGCCGCGGAACGCAGCCCCATGTCCCACATCGCGTAGAGGACGCGGCGGTGCACCGGTTTCATTCCATCGCGAACGTCAGGCAACGCGCGGGAAACAATAACCGACATTGCGTAATCCAAATACGACTGCTGGACTTCCGTCGCAATGTCGCGGTTATGGATCGTGCCGATGGCAAATTGTTTTGCTGGCTGCTTCTCGGCCATAAAGGGGATTAATGCAAAAATGAAGAATTCAATATGTACAATTGGCTAAGCCGTTTTGAATTGTGCAAGTTTGCGTTGATCATTGTTCACTCCGATTCGTTGAGATTGCTGAATTGCGGGAACACCCGCTGGCGAAGTTCTTGCAAATGCTGTTCTTGCGCGGCATTTGTATTGCTTGTTGTGGAACGCGAGCCGCTAAACAGCTTGCCAAAGGATTGGCCAATGCGATACAGCAGATCGTCTGAACCGCCTTTCCGAAGCACGCTGTTTTGCCCGGTCGCCGTCACCCACCACAGCATGAGAATGATTGCCATCGTCGCGCCAATCGCAAGCCACATCCACATGCCGCGTTTTGTATCCGCGTTCGATATGGCGGGAATGGGCTTTTTTTTCGTTGGACGGCGCGGCTGCAGTGTCTGGTTTGGAGACTGCGCGGGAGAAGTTTTTTTTGGTTGAATAGGATCGAGTGTTGGCATCACTGTTACTCCTCTCCCCTCCTGAACCCGAGGAACACGTGAGTGTTCTGAGGGAAGGATGAGGGGAGACCGAGAGGGGTTAGTTTCTTTGGTTCTTCTCCCCCTTTTCAATCCAAGCGACGCGAGGAACAGAGAAGGGAGAGCGAGGGAGTTAAGAGAGTTACGGTTTCAAAACAACAACCTGCATATCGCTTTCGGGCAGTTCTTTCTTCGTGATTTTGAACTTCTCTTCTGCCACAATATCTTTCTTTCCGACTTGCTTCGTAAACGCGTCAACAGGCTCAAGCGCAGTCTTCAATCCTGGCGTACGAAAGTAATATGGCACGACAACGCGCGGTTCGACCTCGCTGACCATTTCTAGGGCTTGTTCCGCATTGACGACGGTCTTCCCGCCAACCGGAACAAACAAGACGTCAATGTCCTGAATTTCGTCGAGTTCCTGCTCGGTCATAGGACGGCGCAATCCGCCTAGAAACCCGACGGTCAGTCCTTCGGCAGAAACAACATACACCGTGTGGAGTTCTTTTTCCTTTCCAGCTTCCTGCTCCAAGCCCAGCCCGACAATATGCACTCCGCCAACTTCGTACTCGCCTGGCCCGTGGATGATAAAACCATGGCCTTTCATTGCTTGTTCCCGCTGTGGGTTTGCGCTATCGGCAAATAAGAGAATATCGGCTTGAATGCGCGGCGCTGACAAACCAAGATTCGGCCCAAAAGGGTCGGCAAGAATGGTGGTTTCTTTCGTTTGGAGGCGGATGCAGGCTAGGCCGTGCCAGCTGAATTGCATGAAGTCAAAGTAAAAAGTCAAAAGGTAAAAGTCAAAAGACTGGGAGAGTGAGAACAGGCTATGGACAGCAGGAAAATAATGCTTTTGACTTTTGCCCTGCGCTTTTTGACTTTGTCAGGACGTAAAAAGAACGAGTCAGACCTTCAGACTGTAGCAGAAAATACGGCTTGTGGCAACCGACTCAGGGTCTTTTCAATGTCGCATCATGATCCCCAACAACGCGCAGATAGAGCGTATCCTGATAGATTTGAAATGTTAGCCGATGCTGCATCGTGACGCTTGCTTCCCAAATGTCCGTTGTCCCCTGAACGCGTTTTGCGCGAAGGCTTGGATGAAACGGTTTGCCCAAGTTTTTTGCCGCGAGCAGATGAACGGTTTTCTCGATTTGTTCCTGCAGTTGCGATGACAGACAGCGATAGCTTTTCGCAAATCGTTTCGAAGCAACGATCTTCATCGCTTACTTTCTTTTCGCTTCAGCGTCCGAAACAAAGCAGCGGCAGAATTCGCCGTGATGACCCGGCCTTCCTGGAAATCGGCATTTGCCTCACGCTCCATCGCCTGCCAGCGCGGTGTCCAAAACCAGGTTTGCTGAGAATCAATTTCTTTCGTGGCAGAGAGCAGGATTCCCTCCGGCGTAACGCGAACGTTGAGATATTGCCCTTCGGCCAATGCGTACGCTTGCCGTATGTGTTCGGGAATTGTAATTTGGAACTTGGAACGGACGCGGGTTTTGACGATTCGGCTTGTTACGTTGGGTGAGGGCATGAGGTTAGAAAGTGAGAAAGTAGTACTTTCCTAGTATAGCAGACGCCGCAGAACATGTCCAACCCTCCAATTCGCGTAGCTGCGGGTTTCCTTACCCGCAGCGCTTTCCGATAACGAATTTATGCTCTGTCAAGCGCCAAGAATGCTTTGTTCGACGCCAAAGTACTTTTCGGCAGCGCGTGATCGAGTCAGTAGAGCATCGCCATCTTCGACAAGAAGTTCCGTCATCAATGTTTGTGTAGCTCGAGAAGCTTCGGCATGACCAACAAGATCGGGAAGCTGACGCAGTGCGTTGAGTTTGTGCGGATCGCTGTCAGAACGAAACACTTCCTCAATATGCGGATTTGCGCGACCTAACGTTTCCGCAACGATGATAAGTGCCGAATACTGTGCTCTATCATACAGGCTTAACTTTTCTGACTCGGGGTTATCGCGGCGTTTCGCAGTGTGATTGTAGGTTGTTTCGAGTTGGGAACGGAATATTGTACTCTTTTCGGGATCAAACAGAAACTACGCAATGTGGCTGGGAATTTCTCCCTGCACGGTTTGCGTCATGCCATCCAGATCATCAAGATCGCGTTCTTGATGCACCATTTCGTGGACGACTAACACCGTAAGATGTGTCTGCTGGCGTTTCAGTTTGCCTGGGTTGTTCGTTTGTATTGTTGCGGCAAGGTGACGTAGTTCAAGGATGTTCACGTGAATTCCCATAGCATCTCCTCGCGCCATACCCCAACCCTGAGTAGGATTTTCAACCACAAAGCCTGGTGGTTGTTGTTTCCATTGATACCACTGTTCGGCTTTTTGAAGACATTCGATAAGGATCGTATTAAGCTTTTCCAGAATTTCTGGCTGCATCTGTAGTTGTTCCCACTGATCACGTTGTATTGTTCGATGGCCAGGAACAGCATCGTGAGGGTTGTTGTAAGACCATACAACATAGCGATAGTCTCGTCCTCTCTCTCCTTGTATAGAGAGACACACCACCGGGATTTCGGTTCATGAGGCTGGAGAGATAGTGTCCTAAAAGCCATGAATCCTTCACCATGCGAAAATGCTCTGCAAAAGCGGGATCGGTCAGTGCTACTTTCTGAACGGAACCGAAAGATTCTTTGTCCTCGGCAAAGTTCAGTTCATGATCTCCTTGGAATGCTGATGGACGTTCTCGAAAAATTGTTTCTAGAGTGAAGCAATACTGAAAACCATGGTAGTAGAGAAACACGCTTTTACCAAGGATAACCGGTGGGATTTGCTGGGGGCTTGCCAATATGGAACACATGCGCTACAGTGTTCCTTACTCGCTGCCCGGTTACCGGATCATGCAGCGTTTGGAGTTTTTCATGGTCAAACAGCAAAAAGAGGACACACAACAGTCCTCTGCAATGGCATCGCTTCTCGCGGAGCATGATGTTTCGGCATTGCCAAAAGTCGGCACTATCATACAGGGGACCGTTCTTTCGGAATCGAAGAACGAAGTCCATCTTGATATTGAAGGCATTACCACGGGCGTCATCCGCGGTCGGGAGCTGTATGACGAGTCTGGAGAATATTCCAACCTGAAGATTGGTGACGAGGTCCAAGCTACAGTGTTGGAACTCGAAAACGAGAACAACGAAATGGAGCTGTCCTTCCGGCAGGCGGGCCATAAGAAAGCGTGGACAGATCTGGAACAGTTGTATAAAGAACGGGTTGTGATCGAGGCGTGCATCATTGATGCTAATCGCGGCGGTTTGATGGTCCGCGTCGGCCGCGTCGTCGGGTTCTTGCCCGTATCGCAACTGACGACCGAACACTATCCGCGCGTGGAGGGTGGCGATAAAAACAAGATCCTGGAAATTCTCCAGACATTTATTAGCCATAAGTTTGCCGTCAAGATTATCGACCTCAACGAAAGCGAAGACAAGCTCATCGTCTCCGAAAAAGCTGCGATGGAAGAAAAACAACGCGAGCTCATCGCCCAGTACAAAATTGATGACATTATTGATGGAATTGTGACCGGTGTGGTCGACTTCGGCGTCTTTGTCGAGTTTGGTCCGAAGCTTGAAGGTCTCGTGCACATTTCGGAACTCGCCTGGCAGCGCATTGACGATCCGCGCACGCTGATGAAAGTCGGCGATCCGATCAAAGCAAAGATTATTGCCATTGATGGAACAAAGATTTCGCTTTCCATAAAACGGCTTCAGGAAGATCCCTGGAAGAAAGCGGTAGAACGCTACTCGGTCGGAGAAACCGTTAAGGGCAAGGTCATGAAGCTTAATTCGTTTGGCGCATTTGTGGAACTTGATCCGGAAATCCACGGACTCGCGCACATTTCAGAACTCTCTGACAAAGTCGTTCGCGACCCAAGCGAGATTGTGACGCCAGGAAAAGAATATTCGTTTCAAATTCTTTCCATCGATGCGAAAAATCACCGGCTTGGACTTTCGATGAAATCCTTGAAGAAGCCGAAGGAAGAAAAACAAGAAGCGGAGACGCCAAAACCAGAAGCGCAAACGGAATCCGCTGCTGAGGAACCCGCGGCAAGCGTTCCCGCAGAGCAGGCTGCCGAACGCATTGACGGGACGGAAAAGTCCGCCGAGGGTACAGTAAACACCCCTCTTTGTGAGGAGATCGGGGGAGGTTCCAAGAAAGAGAAACAAACTTCGACCGACAGAGCGAATCATTCTATCGCTACCGAACCCGCTCTTACAGTTCCCGCATCGGACGAAATTCCCGTAGTGCCAGAAAAACACGAGCCAGCAGAATCCCCAAAAGAAGAGCCTGCCCCCGTAGAATCCGCTTCGTAGCGCAAACCTTTCACCCAACAGCCCATCGTGCAGAGAACCATGCATCGGTGGGTTGTTTGGTATTTGCATGAAACAGAAAAATATTGTATACTTCCTGCACTCGCACGAAGCTAAAATTACGACGTGGTTATCATCATCACTTAAAGAGCATCAATGCGTACGATCATGAGAAATTTCTTTTTCTTCGTTCTCGGATTTCTGATTATTGCAGGACTCCTTTCGACCTTTACCACGTCCCTGAAACAAACACAGCGGGTGAGCCTTGGTAGAGTTGCTGAACAAATCAAGAACAGCGAGGTCAAGACAATCCAGATTGAAGGCAATCGCCTGACGATCCAGCTGAATTCAGGAACAGTAGAAACCTCGCGGAAAGAACCGGAAGACTCGCTGACGACCATCCTGAAGAATTATGGCGTGCCGAGCGAAAACCTTGCGGCTGTCGACGTGGAAGTAAAAGACCAGTCCACAACAATGTTCCTGTTTGGCAGCTTGCTTCCCTTCCTTCTTCCGGTGCTCATCATCGGCTCCTTTATTTACTTCATGATGCGACAGATTCAGGGAAATAATAACCGTGCGCTCTCTTTTGGACAAAGCCAGGCCAAGGAGCAATCGTTGCAGGATAAACGCAACCGGGTCACGTTTAAGGATGTCGCCGGCGCAACCGAAGCAAAAGAGGAGCTTGTGGAAGTTGTTGACTTCCTTCGCAACCCGAAAAAGTATACCGTCATGGGCGCAAAGATTCCAAAAGGCGTTTTGCTTATCGGCCCCCCCGGAACAGGGAAAACCCTGCTTGCTCGCGCTGTTGCTGGCGAGGCAAACGTACCGTTTTCCCACATGTCTGGATCGGAATTCGTTGAAATGTTTGTTGGTGTCGGCGCATCCCGCGTCCGGGATTTGTTCCGCCGGGCAAAAAAAACTTCGCCCTGTATTATCTTTATTGACGAAATCGACGCGGTCGGCAGACAACGCGGCAGCGGTCTTGGCGGTTCGCACGATGAGCGGGAACAAACCCTCAATCAGATTCTTGTGGAACTCGATGGGTTTGAACAAGGCACAAACGTTATTGTCATAGCGGCGACAAACCGCCCTGACGTTCTCGACCCAGCGCTTTTGCGTCCCGGCAGATTTGACCGGCGCGTCATTTTAGATGTTCCCGATATCAATGATCGTGAAGCAATTCTCAAAGTCCATTCTCACGTGAAACCGTTTAGCCCGGATGTCAATCTTCGCACTGTCGCAGAACGCACGCCGGGTTTTACCGGAGCGGACCTGGCAAATCTTCTCAACGAAGCGGCGTTGATGGCCGCGCGAAAGAATAAGAAGCAAATCGGGATGGAAGACTGTCTAGAATCCATTGAAAAAGTGCTGCTCGGCCCAGAGCGCAAGTCTCATGTCATGTCTCAACGCGAAAAAAAGATCATCGCGTACCACGAAGGAGGCCACGCGTTGGTCGGCCATTACATGCCGCACGCCGATCCGATCCGCAAGGTTTCTATCGTGTCGCGGGGCCGTGCCGGCGGCTTTACGCTCAAATTGCCGTCCGAGGATAAGCACTTGCATTCGCGGGAAGAATTTTTGGCCGATCTTGCCATGA
>CAYINT010000015.1:0-16732 GCA_964364875.1 uncultured Gammaproteobacteria bacterium
CTTTCCGTTGCGCTCCTTCAAAGGCAAATGGCCTTGTCACCACGGAAACGGTCAGCGCGCCAAGATCCCGCGCGATTTGCGCGATCCGCGGCGCAGCTCCCGTTCCTGTCCCGCCGCCAAGCCCGCAGGTGATAAACACCATGTCGGAGCCTTTGAGGAGTTCATGAAGCTCGTCGGAACTTTCGTCGGCGGCTTTTGCGCCAAGTTCCGGATTCATGCCCGCGCCCAAGCCCCGCGTCGTCGTCTTGCCAATGTGCACCTTGGTTGTCGCCTGGTTGTGCGTTAGCGCTTGCGCATCGGTGTTGACTGCAATAAATTCAACGCCCCGGATCTTCGCTTCGATCATCCGGTTAATTGCCGAGCCTCCGGAACCGCCAACGCCAATAACCTTAATCTTGGCAAAGGTTTCAATTGCGGGCTTAATTTCCATCGCGCTGAGACGAGATGAGGGCTTCTTGAATGATTCCGCCATACTATTGCTATTCTACTAGGTTTGTTTCTCGAATGCAACCCTTCCTATTCGACGCGGCAATATTGAACACTGATTGTGTTCAATGCTACGGAACAAGGGAACGCAACCACTTCTTGATGCTAGTAGTGGCGTGGCCCATAGATGAAAACCGCGAGAATAGGGATCCTCCGCCTCGTTGGGCAGCAAGCGCGCCCCAAAGCACAAGCCCAACTGCTGTAGCAAAGGCCGGATCATTCAGTTTATCAATTGCCGTAACCTGATCAAGCGGGTAGCCGATCGAGGAAGGAAGCCGAAAGACCCGCTTTGCGATATCAACCGCTCCTGTCAGCTTGACGCCGCCGCCGATGAGCACGACGCCTGCCGGCAGCATGCTGGCGCGGTCAACCGAAACGAGTTCCTTTTCCACCATCTTATAAATTTCTTCAAGCCGCGCTTCGATAATTTCGGCAATCTGATGCCGGGAAACTACTTCTTCCGCAGAACCGCCGACTTCGTCCAAGGCAATGTCCTCTTTCTTGCCAACCTCCTCGGGAAGCGCCGTGCCGAATTCAGTTTTCAGGCGTTCTGCGATGTCAATCGAGGAACGAAGGCCAATGGCGATATCGTTGGTAATGTGCCCGGATCCGACGGGCAGCACTTTTGTATGCAGCACGTCACCTTCCTCAAATACCATGATGCTTGTTGTCGCGCCGCCGATGTTGACTAAGGCAACGCCAAGTTCTTTCTGCCGTTTTGTCAACACGCACTCCCCTGCCGCCAAGATTCCATACACCAAGTCATCAATATCAACCGAGGTGCGATAGACGCACTTCGTCAGATTCTTGATCTGGCTCGTGAGACCAAGGATGATCTGCGCATGCGCTTCAAGCCGGATTCCCGTCATCCCGACCGGATCCTTGATGCCATGCTGGTCGTCCACCGAGTAACTGCGGGGGATGATGTGGAGAATCTCATAGTTCGGCGGCGTGGACACGGCTTGTGCCGCCTCAATGACGCGCTCCACATCCTCCTCCTGAATTTCATTGTCAGCGCGGGACACGGCAATAACGCCGTGGCTTTCTTGCGACAGGATGTGCATTCCGTTCAGGCCGACGTAGGCATGCTCGATCGGTTGGCCGGTCATGCGTTCCGCCTTCTCGAGCGCTGAGGAAATCGCAGTGACTGTGTCTTCTATGCTTGTGATTGCGCCCTTGCTGACTCCCTCGGCAGGAACCTCTGCAACCCCAATAAGATGGGGTTTTTGCCCTTCATTGACTTGCCCGACAACAACACGGATTGCCGTTGAACCAATATCAATGCCTGTGATGAGATGTTCTTGCGCCATGGTTGTGTGTTGTGCCCCCAGAGGAAAGGCGGGAACTGACTGCATGTCCCACCCTCTCAGTGGAAGTGAGTATAGCGAAAATTTGCAAACCAGGCAATATTCTGGCGTTAGGACAACAGCCGGTCGAAGGACAACGGTGCCTGACTTAAGGAATGCGCTACGTACGGCACAAAAATGTAAAGGCCGATGATCACGGCAACCAAAGAAACCAGAAGCACCGCGGCGGCCATAAGGTCTTTGATCACTTCCACTGCGTAGTGCATGCGCGGTTTGATGACATCAAGAAGCATTTCCATGGCAGTGTTGAGGATTTCCAGCACGAGAACGCTTGCGGTCAGCAGGATGAGGACGATGGTTTCCTGCTTCGTCACGCGAAACAGGAAAATACAAACAATAATGAGCAGCGCGATGATGCTCTGTATCCGAAAACTCTGTTCATGGTGAAAGGCATACCGAATCCCCCGTCCTGCAAAACGGAAGCTGCGTAGCAACATGCGGAAGCGAAAAAGGGCCATAACGAGACTTAAAGAATCCCATCACCGAGAACAGCGATTTCCGTCCGTTGCATCCGGTGGAAATCCCCCTCCTTTGCATGGTCGTAACCGAGAATATGGAGCATACCGTGGACAAACAGCCATTTTGCGTGGCGTCCAACCGGCAAGTTTTGCTGACGCGCTTCTTCGCGTATCACCGGTGAACAAAGAATGATTTCTCCGATCCTTCCCCGATTGTGCCTGTTTTCGGGACGATGGGAATGCAGCGTAAAACTGAGAACGTTTGTCGGGGTATTGCGCTTGCGGTAGTGCCGGTTGAATGCCCGACTCTGCTGCCGATCAACAAAGGCGACGGACAGTTCTATCGGCTGGGAACAGTGTGCTGCTATGATGGTTTTTCTTGCAAGGAAACGGAGCTGTGCGATGGTCAGGAGCGGCTGTGCGCCGGAAGCAGTGGCAGCGACGTGTATCTGCGAAGAGAGCAATCGGGACATGTGTAGGGCCGGCATCAGCGGTTTACAAACTATTCGTGTTGGAGTTCCTGTTGTTATTCGTGTTGGCTGTATTCGTGTTCGCGGTATTGGTATTGGTCGAATTGGTATTCATGGCGTTTGTGTTTGCGCTATTCGTATTAGCGGAACTGTTGGTGTTGGTCGAAACATTGATTGGTTGTGTCATGGTAATATTGGCAAGAAAACTCGTGTACATCATCGTAAAGGTGGAAAGGTAATTCGCCTCTGTTTTGATCCCAATATTATACGTTATCTGATAGATGTTGGCTTTGTCTGCAAGATAGACGTTGAGTCCATCGGGCCCGATAATGCCGAGGAGGTTCCCAACCGTAACGTCTTTGAGGCTCGATGCGCTGACGCTGGGATTCAGAGATTGGTACCATTCGCGCGCAGAAAGCCCGCCGGTGTTCGCCTGGACCGATATTTGGATAAATTCGCCTGTGATTGAGGTCAACAGGACAAGTTTGTCGGCATTCAGCGGTCCTGCCGTCCAGGAAGGCGGATACAAGATGGAATATCGGTAGGTTGCGTTTTGATATGTCTTCACGAGGCCGGAGTCAGTAAGTTTGTTCTTGCCGTTCGGATTATAGCGAGCAATGACTTCCTGACCGTCGCGGAAAGTGTCATCATCCGTATCAGGATCGGAAGCGACCGTGCCATAGAGCAGTTCTTCTTGGTCGGTCAAGCCATCATTGTCCGTATCGTGGCTTGGAACGACTTGCGCAACGAGCGGAGCGGTGTTTGTATTCGCATTGGTCGTTGTTCTCGCTTTTGGTACGACAAGGGCAATTCCGTCATTGTAGAATTCCGTGATATCCGCCGTGACCGTATTGGTTTTCTCGTCGAGAATGCTGTTGATCGGTTTCCAGTCAGTGGTGCTCCAATACGCCAGCGTCAAGGAGGATTCCTGCCCCGCAGCGCCAAGCGCGAGCAAGCTGCTGTCGGTATACGTAATTTGCAGTGTTGCTTTTTTTGCAAGTTTTGTTTTTGCCGGCATCAGCAAAAACACCCCGCCGCTCGGCGTCAAGGTCTTGCTTGTGGCATATGCGCCAACCGAAGATGAGAGGCTGATCATAGTAATAACCATGTCGGGATCCGGCACTGCGCCATAGGGCAAGGTCAGAGTCGCCGTGTTGAGGATAACGTCCGTATCGGGATCGGTGACGGTTTGTTTCAAAACCGTCGGCGCTGCGGCGTTCGTATTGGCGCTGTTGATATTGCCCGCGTTGGTATTGGCAGTATTGAGGTTGCTCTGATTGGTATCGCTGTTGGTATTCGCGTTTGCAACGACCGTTGTATTGACGTCTGGCGTGTTTGTTGCGGGAACCACGCGGACATTCCGATACAAGAGGTAACCGCCAAATGCAAGAACACACACGCCGCCGGCAATGCTCGCTATCAGAAGAATGTGCCGGTTGCCTGAAGCGGCTTTTGTTCCAACTAAAAACTTGCTCGGCATTGCATGGATTTCATTGGGAGCAACAATGCCTGTTGCGGCTGGAACCACCGGCGCGATTTTCTCGCCGCCGGACGGAACCACGGATTCGGTTTGTTTGTCAGTGTGTGGATCAAACACGGTTATTCGCTGCGTTATTGCTGGAGTTCGCTGATTGCTGATGGCAGATCGAGAAGATCGCCTGTTCCCTTTGGGTTTTTCCTGCTTTGCACTTCTTCACCGTCCGAAGAACCGTCGTTGTCTGTGTCGGTTCGCTTGGGATCAGTGCCATAGACCTTCGCCTCTTCCCTGTCGGACAATCCATCGCCGTCAGTATCGACATTCTTGACGTCGGTCCCCGCTTGTGCTTCCTCTTCATCTGTCAGCCCATCAGCATCAGCGTCAGGGAGCTGGGTCGGAACAGTGACCGCAACATTGACCGTTGTAACCGTCTGTGACGCATCATTGGCGATCTCGGGGCGCTGTTGCACCGGTGTATTGCCCAGCACCTGTGTTGTTTGTATGCGCCAGAACCAAACACTGACACTCATTCCCACTGCCAGTACAAGCAATCCAAGTGCGAGGAGAATATTTTTCATCATAACGAGGTGGACGTATGTAGCAAGAGTGTACCATGATCGGCGCTGCGCTGCCCAGCATGGATACGCCTAGAACGTTCTTGCGGATGTGGTTCCTGACGGGGCCGAATCGTTGCCCGCATAGTCGGAGGCGGAAACTTGGTAATAATACGAAGTTCCGCTGAGCAGTCCGGCATCTTGGAATGTGTAGTTTTCACTCCCGTCATGAGCAACCACGCCAACGTCGGCAAATGTGCCTGGATTTCCTGTATAACTTCGATACACGGTGTAGGAGTGCATGCCGGATTCCCCGGCGTCAATGGAAGGAAGCCAATTTATATCAATCTGGCTGTCCGAAATCGCTGTTGCCTTGACTTTGCCAGGAATGCTTGGCGGAGCAGTATCACCCCGCCCTTCTTCTTCGCCCGCAACGCCCTGCAAGCTATAATCGAAACACCTGCATACTGAACCGGCATGTCCTTGGCACGGATCTACCTCGCCCGTACGCCAGTTGCCTGTTCCTTCGTACTCAAGATTAGCGTAGAGATCGTACTGTCGGCTGTCGCTTGTGCGCTGGTACGCATAGATATGCGACCCGTTCTCGCATTTGAACCATTTGTCCTTGTCATCCCAACACGTTGCGGCATCATACGGCGCGCTGCAGGTTGGTGAAAACGTATTGACCGGATCCACAGACGATGCGACGTTTCCGGAAAGCCGCGATTGCAATTCGGCACCAAAGGTTTGCGTCCACGACGGCCATGCGCTGGTCGACAATGTCTCGATGTAACTGCCTGCTGTCAGCTGCGGGAATGTTCCTGTTATTCGGCTGTAGTCAACCAAATTCGTTTGGTAATCTTTGAGATCTGCAACGCGGCGTGTGTCGACGCGAACCCGTTGGAGCGCTGTCGTTGCATCAACCGCTTCGTATGCAAAACTGTTCTCGTTAAAGTTCAAATGGAAATTTTTCATCATTTGATTAAAAATGTTGACCACGTCAGCTTGCGCGTCATCGTTATATCCCAACACATAGATGTTGGTATAGAGCTCCGGACCGTTGAGGTTTGTGCCCGCGACGTACGTGCTTGTTCCGATGCGTATCGCCTGGTATCCGTCAACGGTGGACGTTGCTGAGTTTCCGCCGGTGCCGAATTTCTTTTTGTACCATCCTGCAGGAGAAAGGCGATTCTCATTTTCATAGACGAGAACGCCGATCGCGTCGGTTTTGTGGGTCGTGTCGTTTTTCACCGGGTATTCAAAGAAAAACTGGCGGATGAGATCATCGGTGTCGTTTCCGGTAACCGGACTGCCGTCTCCTTGCGTTGCCGTCAAGCTCTGCAAATCAGTAGCACCCAATTGGTCACGACAGTACCAAGTCGAGAATTGCGTTGCCAGGGAACCGGCAGTATCCGCATACGGAATCGGATTCGGCCATGGACTGAGGCACGTTTGTACAGTCACCGGCGCGCTGGCGGAACGTTCCCCTGTCCAGCCGATTCCCGCTTTTGCTTTTGCCGTGACAGCGGTAGAACCGTTTTGCGCGGGAGTAATGGTTTGCGTGGCAGCATTGCTGCTGGTCACGGTCGCAACGCCCGCATCGGCGGAACTCCATTGCCATGTCCAGTCATACACGCCCGGAATCGGCGTGATGAGCTGGCCCGTGTTGTCATACGTAAGCGCTGTAATATCATCGCCGCCGCCGATAGCCGTAAACGTGTAACTCGGATCAATGAGCACAAGGTGGTCGAGCGCGCAGACGGAAGCAGTATCTTGCGTCGTAAATGTCCACTGGAAATCGCCGTTCATGCCGACTTTGCTGAAACTCAACACGCCGGTTGCTATGCCGTCAGAGATGTTGGCATCGCCTTTCACCGTCACACGGTATTCTGTATTTCGATCAAGGATTCCCGGATGTACGACAAGCTGCGACGGAGACGGAAATGAAAACTGGCCGTCATTCAATGATACCGCTGTCCAAATCGCGCCGGCATGCTTTTCCAATATCACCGTCGTGTGATTGATGGAAGTTTTGTCCATATCAATCTCTCTTGCCTGATCAACCGCGCTGTGGAATGTTGCGCTGATCTGCGCGTTGCGGCAGGTCAAGGGCGGATTGACCGGCAGAACGGATGTGGCGGAAAGCTTCGGTCGGTCAGCGCAGCAACGATAGGAACCGTCTTGCGCGCCGCATCCCTGCGTCACGCCATCGCCAGAACATTGTGAATCCACGCTGCAGACGGAACATCCATACGGTAGAACACTAAACGCAATCGGATTGCTTGTGCCTTTCGGCGTGCTGACGGTAATTTCGCCATCGTTTGTATTATCTGTTGCGTACACGGGCACGGGAACATCCACGAGGCTCGAATCGCTTTTCCAGATAGAACTGTTTCCCGCGACGTTTTGGTTGTTGAAAAACGACACGGAATGCTTGGAGTAGAATGTTTCCGGATCGCCGGTCGGAGGATCATCAAAGTATTCTCCGGTCAGGGCAACGTTTGCCGTTCCCGCCTGTCCGCCTGTCGGCGCCACAAGACAGAGATTGGGGCCAACGCTTCCATGTGGATCAAATTGCTGCGTTGACGTTACGTTGTGCGCCGCGTTTGTCACGACTTGCACGGGTCCTTGCGTATTGACGTCGTCACTGGTTGCTTCGGTTTGGCGGTTGGGCACTTCAAGGATAATCTGGTTATCTGCCCATGTTGATCCGCCGCAAATGTCTGCTGGCGGGAATTGCGCAACAATATCGTCAGCAGCGCCGGTTTCTTGGAGAAAAACCGCCTTGCTTTGCGCGGCATTGTATGATCCGAAATAACATCCGCTGACCGTTATCCAGCTTCCGATCGCGCCGGAACCGGGCTGCACATTCTTGATGACTGGCGTGCATTGGTTGTCGACGCACTGGCTTCCTGGGCACGAATTTTCGCCGGTGTACGGCGCGTTGGGGTTGTTGACGCAATCGGCGTCTGTCCGGCACGTGGAACTACTGTTACCAACCGTGGCGGAACATGAAGCTTTGATCATGTAATCGTAATCGCCGCCAATAGCATCAGTGACGAAAACGGGCGAGGTTGTTTCAGCAATGCCAGTTGCTGTGGTCAACGGCTGCGGTTCGTCGGGCGCAACCGTGACTTTTGCCTCGTCAGCGGACGACCAGCGCCAAGGATAGTCATTCGCGTTCAGTTCGGTGCCGTCTGTGTCACACGCGTTTCCCGCAGAAAAGGCTGAAGCAGTCAGCGACGCTGTATGCAATGACCCGCCCGTTGAAAGCGCAACAGTTTCCGGCGAGCAATTCACGCGGTCAACTGCGCACGCATCGGCTGTCGGCGCCGTGCCAAACGTCCAGCTGTAGGAATCCGGCGCATTGTCCCCGTCGAAATCAAAGTTCACGTTGCTTAGTGGCTCATCGCGGATGCTGTGGACACCGTCTGTGCCACCGTGTATGACGGCACGGTACCATGTGCCCGGCTGAAACCCTTCGTATGGCGGAAAATAGACGATAAATCCCCCTTCTGCGTACGTCGGCGTCGCTTGGACTTTCGTCAGCGAGTCACGAAGACAGTTTTTTTCCTGGCACTGGAAGAGTTCAATCTTCGCGCTTGTGGCGGAGAAGTCGCTTAGGCCTTCGTTAAACGTCACCCAGACATCTGAATTCGTGCACGCCACGTTTCCGCCGCACGACGGATAGTGCTCGGTAACTGTAAACTCCTTTGCCGTCACCCGCAATGTGCAGCTTGCCGTTTTGTTCTTGTCGGGGACGGAACTCTTGATTGTCGCAGATACTCCTTCTGGCGTGACGATTGTGCCCGTTGCCGTTGTGTATGGCGCAGGCCCGGTTGGCGCAACCGATGCGTACTGCGGATCAACTGGCTCGGCAGACCACTGCCAGGTAAAGTCGTTGGCATTGAGCGGTTCACCGTCTGCAGAACACGCGTCAGGCGCTGAAAAGGCTTCACTGTAATATGAAAGTCCGCTGTCGAGCTGCACTGTTCCCGTCGGCGGCTGGCACTGCACGCGGTCAAGCTCGCAAGCCGATGCAGTGCTGGTTGTGCCAAAAGTCCACGTAAAACTGTCCACGGAACTATTGCCGTCGTTATCGTAATTCAAACCGCCAAGCAGTTTGTCATCAGCGCTTTGCACGCCTGCATCACCGCCCTGCACGATAACGCGATAGGATGTTCCTGGCGCGAGTCCTGCGCCGGGCGTTAAAACGACTTGCGTTCCATGCACTGTGAGGTCTGAGGGAAGTGTAATTTTCGTGAGCGTTGCGTTACTTGGGCAGTCCGTAAGAGAACATGAGTACAGCGTCACTGTCGTATCTTTCACGGTCGGCGCGCTGACTTCGGATGTAAACGTTGCCTGCACTGCCGCATTCGTGCACGAGACGTTGTTTCCGCAGCTGGGAACATAGGATTGCACTTGGAACTCGCCGCTTGTCACATAATAGGAAAGTTCGTTGCTTCTTCCCGCATCATTTTCAACGGAAACCGGACTGTACACGTTGAGGGCGGCGGCTGAAGGAACTTTTGTCTGTCCTTCGGTGTCAGTTGCCCAACACGCTGGATCGGTTTTTTTCGTTCGTGTACAACTCGTTGTTGCGCCAAAGTGGACGATTTGTTTTGTCGAATCGGTATTGAAATGGTCGCCGGAAAAGGAGAACGTATCGCCACGATATCCGTTTGACGGGTCAAGGACGTACAGGCATGGCCCTTCGTACGTTCCCGCTTTTCCGTAGGTGAACTGCGCAGCCGGTGATGGCGCGGAACTGAGTTTGCCGATTGCTCCCTGATAGTCAACAGTGACTTTCAGCGCAGAAGTATACGGATACGTCGCAATTGACATGTCCGGCGCATTGGTGACAATATTCGGATCGGTCCAGGCGCGTGCAATCGCTGTTTCCTCGCCTCCGTTGTTGGGTTTTGCAAATGTGAGGCTGTCATTCGGCCCCTTTCCGGGAGGTGGAGCTCCGTCAAAATATCCGCCGATGACGGTCATGCACATGCCCGCCTGCCCCGTGCTTTGGCCATTCGGCAATGACACGCCGGAAATATATGGCGCGTTTGCGCAATTGCCCGGCTGCGATGTTTTGAATGCCCATGCGCCTTCCAGTGTCCCGCCGTTTTCGTCCATGACGTACCGCGTCGTCACGTTTGCGCTGTAGTTTGTATTGCTTGCAAGCTGGGAACTCGTCGGCACCCAACTGTACTTGTGGCAATAATTATTGGGATTGAAATCGCCGGTTTCTGGCGGCGCGTCCGACGGATCGACGTTTAAGGGATTCCTGCCTGTTAGCGGGCTCAGCGTGCCGCCTGTCACAAACCCTCCAGCATCAGGATTGCCGTATATGACGGAACAGGTGCCGGTCGTCACGTCGTACATGGACGTGTTGAACTGCACAAACACTTCCGTGTTTGGGCAAGCGTATTGGAATCCGTCCGATGGATAAAACTGGGAAATGCCCGGCCCAACGCCGTTTGTTTCAAACCGCCAAATAAGCGGCGCAGGGCTTTGTATGTTGGAACATAAATCCTGCAAATTATTGACGCTGATTTCGTACCATGTAAACGCGTCGAGCTGAAAGCCATTGTGGAACGCAAGCAAAAAACCCGTGCCCTGATCGTTGCCTGTAATGGTATAGTTTGTTGCTGCGATTGCAGAACCAAGGTTGCCGCCCGTACCGTCCTCGTTGACGGAACCGGTAACCGCCGTGATTGTGATGTTATCCGGGGTCAGCGTCCATGGCGCGATCGGTTCGTCCATCGTCAATGTAATAATCGGTACGCGGTTGACGTTGCGGTCGGGGTAGTCCGGTTTGGTTTGGTTAAATTGCGGATAGCTTGATACGGGCTTTGGCGGCGTCGTGTCAGTCTCCGTGCCGACGCGGAAAATCCATTCGTACGCCGTGTTGGAATCATTCAATTCGCAGCCGGGAACCGGAACGCCGTTTGCGCCTTTGCACGCACTAATCGTCTTGCCTGAAATGCCTTTGATGCTGACGGGAATCGTGAGTTTGAAATATGTATCCTGCGGGAACAGTTGATGCGCGTGGACAAAAGAAACAGACTTGCCTAAAGCGACAAACTCGGCTTTGGTTCCCGTTGGCGCGGAGCCGGAGTACGCAATTGTCGGCGCAGGATCATTGAACAATGGCGATGGTTGTGATGTTGTGGAACAATTTGCGTCGCCGCACTGTTCGACTTTCAGCGCAATGGCATCGGTCGTTTCCACCAGCGTCCGCAGATTATCTGTTTTGACGTTTTGGTTGAAATTGACGTTGACCGCGCTGCACAAAAACACATTTTCATTGTATGTCGCGTTGTCGCTGCAGCTCGTCGTGATGCTGCGGATTTCAAACACATCCTGCGGCAATTGGCAGGTTGATTTATTGAGATTTTCTTGCCACTCGCCGTTAATGCAGTCAGCGCACGCGGTTTGTTCGCCGTCAACACACGTGGAGCCGCCGTCGCCGTTAGAAACGTTGCTGGTTGTTTGAATAATAAAGTTGACGATCGCCCACGCAAGCAGAATGATGACGAGGCCGATGACCGTGTTGAGGATGATTTTTTTTGCCTTTGTGATGCGCTCTTCATTGCCAGCGGCGGTCAGCCAGTAGTAACCGCCGTAGATGATGAGCGCAACGGCAATAATGGCGAGCAGTCCAAGCGCCCAGTTAATGATGTTAATGACCGTCGTCACTAAATCCGCTGAGGTCAGCCCAAGCGATGTCGCCGGA
Source organism: uncultured Gammaproteobacteria bacterium (assembly GCA_964364875.1). Classification (GTDB taxonomy): domain Bacteria; phylum Patescibacteriota; class Patescibacteriia; order CAZCGY01; family CAZCGY01; genus CAYINT01. The sequence continues at coordinate 11,549 of CAYINT010000015.1, forward strand.
TCAAAAAAGGACACTGCGCCGGCAGCAATGGGAAAACCTTCAAGCGCAAGAACGCTTGCTGCGACACAAAACATGAATTGCCGAAAACTTTTTTTGTGTTTGAGCATATCTCGTAGAGTCCCACAAGGACGGGACGACACCCCGAGGAATATCCCGCTCGGCAGGATTATTGAGGTGTGCGGCTGGACAGGCGGGAACGGACTGCGGCCGCAACGGCGCTGCCGTCAGCGCGATTGCCAATGTCGCTCATGATCCGTTGCATAATCCTGCCGAAATCCGCAGGGCCCGCGTTTGGCTCTTCCTTCAGGGTTTGTTCAACAAGGGAATCAAGTTCTTCGCCAGAGAGTTGCTGCGGCAGATACGTTTGGAGAACGGCGAGTTCCGCTTCTTCCGCTGCAGCTTGTTCTGTCCGGCCGCCGGTTTTGAACGCCTCTGCGGCTTCTTTGCGTTTTTTCACTTCCCGCTTCACAACAGCGAGAACATCATCGTTCGCAAGATCGGAACGTTTAGCAATCTTCGCGTTCTTGATTTCTGTGATGAGCAAGCGCAACGCAGCCACGCGGCCAGCGTCGCGCGCTTTCATTGCTTGTATATAGTCCTGCTGTACCTGAGCTGCAAGCGTATTCGACATAACAAAAGTTTGGTGTTAGCGAGAATACGATGATTTTGAGCGCGTTTCGTCGAGTTTGCCGATTTTCCGCAAATACGCTTTGCGGTCTTTCACGACCTGGCGTCGTTTTGCGCTTTCGCGGATTTCCCGCTTGTTTTTCGGGGGTTCGTAAAAACGCCTGCGTTTGGCGCTGATAAGAATACGGCTTTGCTGCACCTGCTTCATGAAGCGGCGGACCAAAGCTTCGTTCGATTCGTTCTGATTGCGGCTGACCTGAACCACGAGAATCACCTCCTTGAAAAGATGGCACAGCGCTTTGTGGACTAAAGGCGCTATGAATGACAATTCTGGCGCGCGAACTATACCATTCTAGAAGGTTGGTGTCAAATGCTTTTTCTGACTCACATCTGCTTGTATGTTCCCATAGAGCGCTTACCATGTCTCGTAGTATATTTCTCTATTGAGAACACAAAAATCAACAACAATTGCGTGCCGCTGGGTTATTCCTTCGGGTCTGACCTTAGACAAGTGTTTTGACCGGTTCTCCGCCAAGCAAATGAATGTGGAGGTGGTCAATGACTTGTCCGCCGTGACGGCCTGTGTTGATCACAATTTTATATCCGGTTTTGTCGATTCCTTCTTGCTCTGCAAGCTTTGTGACACGGTAGAACAGCCTGCCAAGAAGTCCGGCATCGTCGGTGGTCACTTGTGTCAGCGTCGGAATATGCCGTTTTGGAATGAGAAGAAGATGCGTTGCCGCCTTTGGGTGGATGTCACGAAACGCGGCCATTTCGCTATCTTCGAAAATAAAATCTTTCGGGAGTTTTCGATCGACGAAGTTGCAAAAAAGGCAGTCGGGCATAGGAAATAACTACGAATGACAAGTTACAAATGACAAAAAAGAATCAGCGGGTAGAGTTATGAAGATCTTATGTAATTTGTAATTCGATTTAACTGTTTGGTGTCTGGTGTTGCGTCGCTTCTGCCGAAACATCTGTAGCAGGAGGAATCGTGGTAACGAACGTGCTTGGTGCTATTTTTGCAAGCCGCCGTTTTACTTCTGGAATCACTTTGTCAAAACTGTTCACTTCTTGAATCCCGTTTTCCATATCGCGGATCAGAATCGTGCCGTCAATAATTTCCTCTTGACCGAGAATCAGGGCAAACTTTGCCTTGAGGCGCGTTGCGTTTTCGAGCTGTTCTTTGATGCCCGCTTTTGACAAACTTTCCGATGCGCGAATTCCCTCGCTGCGCAGCTTGAGGAATAACTGGAACGATTTTCGGCGCGCTGCATCGCCGAGTTGCGCGATGAACACATCGGGCGCGGGCGGCGGCGGCAACTGCACGTTGTTTTCTTTCATCGCGAGAACAATGCGCTCAAGCCCCGCAATCATGCTAAAACCGGGCGTTACGGTTCCGCCGACGAGATTGTGCAACTGGTCGACATGTCCGCCAACGGCCAATGAATACGGTTCCCGGTCGGAAGGCGTTATGATGAATTTCACGACTGTCCGATTGTACAGTGCCGTGTTGGCGATGAGCCGAGGATCAAGCATATACTCGACATCGACTTCATCGAGATGTTCCAACGCCTTCACAAAATGCTCGCGGTCAGTATCGCAGAGGTGATCAACAATCTGCGGCGCGCTTTGTATGATGTCCTGACACCCCGCTTGTTGACAACTGAATAATAGCAACGGTTGTTTTGCCGAAAGTTTTTCCTTACATTGATCGCATAAGGCATTCCGCTGCGCGCGAAAATAGTCCAGCAACAAAGCCTGATATGTGTCACGGCATACGTCATGGCCAAGGCTGTTGACATGAAGCCGGATATCGAGGTGGAGTTCCCGAAAGAGAAAATAGTACGCGGCGATAAGTTGGGCATCGACAATCGGGTGGGGATCGCCAAACACGACGCACCCAAACTGCGTAAATTGCCAAAGCGACCCGCTGCCGACTTTCGGTTCTGCGCGAAACTGCGGGCTGAGAAATGACAGCTTCAAGGGCTGTGGCAGATTGCCAAAACTATGCTCGCGATACGCGCGCGCCATAGCAAGCAGTGATTCCGGCCGCAAAACAAGGCTACGTTCTTGTGGGTCTTGGATTGCTATCAATTGATCAACGACAAAGTCTGTTCCTTTCAACACCGAATACAATTTTGCATCCTCCACCAACGGCGTGTCGATATTTTGAAAACCGTAGTCCTCAACCAAAAGTTGGATCTTGCTGCTTACCGCTTGCCAGTACGACGCGTCGCCGGGAAGCCTGTCCCTAAAACCAGCTGCGACCGTTGTGACGGCAGACCGCGTTGATCGCACTGGACTCGTTTTTTTTACTGTGCTCATTTCCTTGGTACTCCTCTCCTCTTGAATCCCGAGCCGCATTGCATGGAGAGGGAACAGATGAGGGGAGGCTTGTCACCGCCTTTGGCGGGAGTGGGGTTAATTTCCTTGTCTCTCCTCCCCTTCTGAATCCGATGCGAAGCGTTGGAACGGATAAGGGGAGAACGAGAGGGGTTACTACTGCGGATACTGGGGTGTGCGGAAGGTATTCATGCGACGTGGCGGCCAGACGCGAAACCACGTCCTTCCGATAATATCGGCGCGCGGAATTGGTCCGACGATTTCTGATCGGGAATCAAGGCTCGCGGGACGGTTGTCGCCCAACACAAAGAAGTGGTCCTGATCCAGCGTCACGGTGCTGTCGCCAAATGTCATGACGTCATTGGACAAATACGCACCTTCATTAAGCGTAAACCCTTCAGGATATGTGTCATTGAGAACAGTCACCGAACCACCACGAACTGTGACGGTTTCGCCGGGCAATCCGATGACGCGTTTAATAAAGTATTGTGATGGATCGCGGGGGAATCGAAAGACAACGACATCGCCCCGTTTCGGTGCATGAAAGCGGTAATCAATTTCGTTGATATTGAGGTATTCATTGTTCTCGTATGTCGGTTCCATTGATGCGCCCCGGACGTAGAACGGTTTAAACAGGAAATAACGGATAAGCACGATGATTGCGACGGAAATGAGCACCGTCTTGATCATTTCAAACACAAAACTTGCGCCGGACTTCAATAGTCGGGGAAAGTTACTTTTTGGATTGCCGTTGATTTCGTTGGAAACAGAGATGTCCGAGGGGGTCTGCTGTTGCATGGAAAAAAGAAAAATGGATGAAATGCCTTGTAGAACGGCGGGTGTTCCGAACACTACATCATGTGTGGTGGGGCCCCAAGAGGACTAACTTCTGACCTTATGGACCCGCCTGCCAAAGCCGTGGTGGCCACTGCTGGGATCGAACCAGCGACCTCGCCGATGTGAACGGCGCACTCTAACCAGCTGAGCTAAGTGGCCATGGCGGGTCTCTACTATAATGAAGATGGAACGTGGAGGTAAGGGTTCAATGTTGAACCCCCCGACAAGCGATGCCCATAGGAAATATGCGAAAAAACCCAGAGATCGTCGCTAGTATACCACTTTTTCGGGAAAGAACAAGGGTCGAAATTTCTGAGGCGAAAGTCTAGAGGACGATAACGCTGGTCAGAATTCCTGCTGTGTTTCTTTCTGTCCCTTGTCCCGTGTCCCGTGTCCCCTTTTGAGCTTCCACACCCCAATCATACTCTCGAGAACAATTCTGAGATGAAACTTGGAACGGCCGAGCCGGCGTTCGGTAAAGGTAATCGGCAGTTCCTGGACACGAAGGCCTTTGCGAACCGCGAGATACGTCAGTTCAATCTGAAAATGGTACCCAAGCGACGCGGAAGAAAGCGCATTGATGGAACGCAGGGCTGAAGCGCGGAAACATTTGAATCCCGCGGTCATATCGTTGACGGGAACGCGAAGAACAAACTGTGCGTACCAGTTGCCGAAACGGCTGATCATGCGCCGCGCGAGATTCCAGTTTTCGATTTTCCCTCCCTGCGCGTAGCGGGAACCGATCACGAGATCGGCATTCTGCGCTGCTGCCAGAAGCTGCGGAATCATGGCTGGCGGATGAGAAAAGTCCGCGTCCATTTCCATCACAAACTCCGCGCCATGATCAAGCACGTAGGCAAACCCCGCTCGGTATGCGGAACCGAGTCCGTCTTTTTTTTCTCGATGAAGTACCGTCAGCCAGGCAAATCGTTCTCGCAAGGAATCGGCAAACGCGCCGGTGCCGTCGGGAGAACAATCATCAACGATGAGTACGCGCAAATCGGGAACGGCAAGGCTCCTGATAGCCACCAGCAATGGCTCAATGTTTTCCCGCTCGTTGTATGTTGGAATGATGAGAAACACTGGCATAGTTACTGATGTTTGTTTGACGCGCGAAAAAAATATTGCAAGAGCCAAAAACTCCGCTCGATGACGGCATGCGAAAACGGAAGCAGCAATTCCGTGATGTCGGAACGATGCATCTCGTTATGGAACGGCTCATCGGCAGGACATGTAGTGCTCAGCGCGGAACGCAGCTTCCAGATCCACGACGCGCGCGGCACAGAACCAAGCAACACGCCATTCGGCCGCAAAACGCGTTGCGCTTCACTGATGACGCGTTCCGGATACACGACATGTTCAAGAACTTCCGTG
>CAYINT010000016.1:0-16117 GCA_964364875.1 uncultured Gammaproteobacteria bacterium
ATGGCGCGTTGAGCAAGAGGGAACGGACTCGTGCTGCCCGTTTTTGTAATTGCTGAATATTGGTTGTATCAAGATCTTTCAGCACGGCATGGATCATCTGCTGCACGCCGGATTCTTTCAAAAACATACGATACGCGGACGCGGTAATTGCAAAACCATTGGGCACGGCAACGCGCTTCTGCTTCAGTTCTCGATACATTTCGCCTAAACTGGCATTTTTGCCGCCGACCAGCGGCACATCGGCAGCGCTAATTTCATCAAACCAAAGCACAAGGCGCTCTGCGCGAGAACCTCGCAAACGGGAAAGGTGTCGCATAGGCAAAAAAGGAAGTTAAAGATGAATCCGGTCGGCCAGCGTTCCGATATACGGAATTTTCCACTGTTTGCCTTCCAGGGCTTCTAAAAAACCGATGAGGATGAGGACCATGATGGCAAGATTTGCCAGCCACCCAATCACGGGAACAAACCAAAACACGATGGAGATCAGCCATAACACAAATCCTTGTTTTGCGTGAAACTGGACAAACTCGTTCCCGCGAAAGAAAAGAAGGAACAGCACGCTCAGTATCCATAAGTACGACAAAGCGCCAAACAGTTTGGCATTATGATATTGCGCCTGCTGTGAATCAGCAGGGAAAGAAATATTTGGTTGTGCTGTTGTTTTCTTTTTCGTTCCCGCCATACTTCTGTATTATGCACGAGAACGGGCGGAAAGCGCAAGGTACGCGCGGGGAATCCTTTGGAAAAATACAGTTGCAATGACTGCGATAATGGAACCAAGCAGCGCGCTGAGAAGCGGTGAAGCGATAAAGTTGAACACATGGTAGAACGAAAACCCGCTCCGTGAATCGAAAAGCGCAGCCGCTAGCCCGACGATGAGGCCGAAGAAAACATTGATGGCAACGGCGTCGCGCCGCGAAAAACGCTTGCTCCACACGAGAAAAGCGAGAACGAAAAAGAGTATGCCTTCGACTCCATACTTGGTCCAGCTTTCAAGCGCTGCATTCCCGCCAAACGCAAAGACAAGAATCACCAATACTGCGGGAACGGTTCCGACCCGCCAGTACCAGGCAATATCCTCTTCAGAGATCAAATCTGAGGGAACGCGCCGTGCGTCCTGTGAAAAATGTTGCATTGTCGTTGTGTTTTTTTGTTTTGACTCAACCTCTGCTCGATCTGATGAGAGTCATCCCGAGCAGCAGTCGAGGGATCTCTTTTTTTCTCTCAACAAAGGAAGTATAGCATAATTTTTGCCGTAGAGCAAGCTTTTTGCGAGAACAAAAACACAAGAGCGGGCTTGTAATCCCGATCTATGTTCATTGCCGTAGCGCGGATGGCGCCATCCGCGCTACGAGTCTTTGTACATTCCCACACCGCCTATACCCACCCAATATGCAAACGATGCTCTACTCTGCAAGCGATGGTTCAATAAAATCCCCTTCGTCTTTCACCCGAAGCGTCCTTGTTGTGCTATCGTACGCGCCCCGCGCCTCTACACTGACTCCTGCAACCGCCTTGCCGGGATGGAACTGCAATCGAGCCTTTTCATACTACTGACAACCCTCCCGCGCAAACGAAGACGGACAGACCGTATACCGCACTTCAATAACCTCGCCAACGTTGGTACGTATTGTAAAACCGCATTGTTCGCGGCGCATCTGCAATCGGCCGGGGTTCCGGCAGATATTCGACGTATTCGCCAAGAATTGTTATCTTTTCTCCGTTTGTATTCGTATTGGTTATCGTGGCATCGTTCCCAACATTCGTTGTTGTATTCGTCGGCACGGTGTTTTCCACAAAGCCTTGGAAAAGAAACACAATGAGCACGACGCACGTTGCGATGATAATGAGCAAGAGAAGAACGAAGATTGGTTTTTTCATTGCGGTGATTTGTTCACACCACACACCGAGAGAAGGGCACAATGGATAGGGAAAGCATAGAATGAACACAAGAGCAGGCCTTGCGACCCGCCCTTGTTGAATGTTGTCCCGCCACCGATTTTTATCTCGGGAAGGCGGTGATCGACCCGCTCTCTGAGCTCCATAAAGGCGAGCGCGCGCTCGCCTTTATACGATATACTTTGTAGTACCTCTAAAGTTTCTTTACATTCCCATGCCGCCCATGTCAGGCATTCCACCGGGCATACCGCCACCCTTGTCTGCCTTTTCCGGCAGATCAGTAATGGCTGCTTCGGTTGTCAGAAACAAGGATGCGGCCGAAACGGCGTTCTGCAATGCAGTGCGGACGACTTTTGTCGGATCAACAACACCTGCCTGCACAAGATCCTGGAATTCGTCCGTCTCAGCGTTATAGCCGTGGTTGCCTTTTTCGTTCTTGATGGCTTCGACAATCACAGACGGTTCTTTGCCGGCGTTGAAAGCAATTTGCCGTGCCGGCGATTCAAGCGCGCGGCGTAGGATATCGGCGCCGATCTGTTCTTCGCCCGAAATCTTCATGTCAGCCAATTTATGCACCGTGCGGAGCAGCGCGACGCCGCCGCCCACCACAATCCCCTCTTCAATGGCCGCGCGGGTTGCTTCGGTCGCGTCTTTCACGCGGTCCTGCTTTTCCTTCTGCTCGGTTTCCGTTGCAGCGCCGACTTTGATGACGGCAACGCCGCCGGAAAGTTTCGCAAGCCGTTCTTGCAGTTTCTCTTTGTCAAAGTCAGACGTGGATTCGTCAATTTCCTTTTTGATCTGACCGATGCGGTTTTGCACGTCAGCCTGTTCGCCGCGTCCTTCGACAATCGTCGTGTTTTCTTTTGTCGCAATGACTTTGCGCGCATGGCCAAGATCTTCAATATTCGCGTTTTCGAGCTTCAGGCCAATTTCTTCACTAATCAGCCGGCCGCCCGTCAAGATAGCGATGTCTTTCAGCATTTCCTTGCGCCGGTCGCCAAAGCCTGGAGCCTTGACGGCAAGCGTGTTGAAGATGCCGCGGATCTTGTTGACGACGAGCGTCGCCAATGCCTCGCCATCAACGTCTTCTGCGATGATCACGAGATCCTTTTTGCCGGATTGCGCGACTTTTTCCAACAGCGGCAGGATGTCTTTGATCGAAGAAATCTTCTGATCGGTAATAAGAATGTGCGGATCCTCATACACAGCTTCCATGCGGTCGGCGCTCGTGACCATGTAGCCGGAGACATAGCCTTTGTCAAACTCCATGCCTTCGACGAATTCAATGTCAATGCCAAACGACTGTGATTCCTCAACCGTAATCACGCCGTCGCGGCCGACTTTGTCAAACGCTTCCGCAACCTTTTTTCCGATGTCTGGATCGTTTGCAGAAATGGACGCAACATGCGCAATGTCGTCCGATGTCTTCACTTCTTTTGACATGACTTGAAGTTCCGCAACAACCACTTCGGTTGCCTTGTCCATGCCGCGCTTGATCGCAATCGGATTTGCGCCTGCAGCGACGTTTTTCAGGCCTTCATTGACAATCGCCTGCGCGAGAACAGCTGCCGTTGTGGTTCCGTCGCCGGAAACTTCATTCGTCTTGGTCGCGACTTCTTTAATAATCTCCGCGCCAAGATTTTCAAACTTATCTTCGAGTTCAATTTCTTTCGCAACGGTCACGCCATCTTTCGTGATAGACGGCGCGCCGAATCCTTTGTCGAGCACGACATTGCGTCCGCGTGGACCAAGCGTTACGCGGACTGCGTTGGCGAGTTTGTTGACGCCATCGCGCATCTTCGCCCTCGCTTCTTCGTCAAACAGAATTTGCTTTGCCATAGTATTTTCCTTAGAACCCCTCCCCTTCTGAATCCCATCCGCCTTGAGCGGATAGGGAACGGATAAGGGGAGGCTGGGAGGGGTTACTTTTCCAAGACAGCCAAAACGTCCTTTTCATCAAGGACTTTGTATTCAACGTCGTCGACTTCGACGTCTTCACCGGCATATTTGCCGAAGATGACCATGTCACCTGTTTTCAGGCCGAGTTTGGTGATTTTCTCACCGTTCCCGACGCTGACGACTTCCCCTTGCTCCTTTTTCTCCTTTTCGACCGTGTCCGGCAAAACGATGCCGGATTTCGTCACCTCTTCCTCTTTGGAAGGGCGGACGATCACGCGATCACCCAGTGGTTTGAGCTGCATACGCTTCTCCTTAGTTACTTATATGTGAATAAAATGTGGATGGTGTGTTGATCCCATCAAAATGTTGCTATGTCCGCCGAAGCCCCAGAAAAGCCCATTTCTTGTTGTGTGAACGAGTGGCAAAGGCGGAATAATTAGCACTCTATTGACTCGAGTGCTAACGGTAAGGATAGTATAAGGAACAAATGGAAACTCGTCAAGCGTCAAGGCCAAAAACACTGTTTACGGCTTTCTCATTAATAAAGACGTAGGGTGGGAACCCATAGGGATTCCTTGGAAGGCCATGTTTTTGGTAATTGTTCTGAATGTAAGCGAGAACGTTTCGAAGATACCGTTCAGATGTGATGATACGGCAATAGGAACGCGGTTGCCACAAGCGACCATGATACGGTTTGCCCCAGGAAAAGGTTCCTTTGATTGATTGCAGAAGATCAGAAAGAGTGTGTTCCTTTTGCGCCCTTCGCGGGCTGGATGTCAACTCGCGCGCCTTGGAAAAGACATGCTCGGGCAATGATGATATATCCGAGCGCGGGCTTTTCCCGCCACTGCTCTTGAATACAATAAAGGCGGGATTCCACTTTGCGGTGACCAGCCCGCGCGAGATGGATAATTTGCGCGACGGATCTTTCTTCACCAATATATGAACATGATCCGGCAAAATACAAAACGCATACAACGTGAAATGTTTTAACGAACATGCTGTTCTGATTGTTTGATGTAACCTTGTTGCTAATACAAAGTCAGCAAAGGCCTGGTTTCTCGCCTGAACATTGAAGGTTACAAAGTACGGAAACTTATTTTGATTGATTGCTCGCTGGGTCATAGATGCAAAAATACGGCGGTTCAACCCGTCGTATGGTCAGTGTATGTTATTCCCCAGAAATAGCAAGAAGTGAAAGAATGGTGAGGGTGGGGCTGTCGGTGTTTCCAATCCGACAGCCCCGTGCGGTAAGGAACGTGGTGCGCCTCCTTGCGCGCCGTGAGTCGTAGAGGACTGTCTCGTATCTCCCTACTTCTTCTTCTCGAACTTCCGCGTCTTCGGATCGTACGTCACGCTCTTGACACGGCGGTCCGAGCCGAACCCCGTCTTCTTGTACACGGTCTGCTTGCGGGGGTTCCAGTCACCGTCACGATCCGACCAGAACGTCTTCTTTCCGATACTGTGCCGTCCCACAGTTTTCCACCTCCTTTCCGGTTGCGACATCTGTGGCGGCGCCCGTAAACCAGTAGGCTGGACAACGGGAACGAGGGTGCACTCGTCCTCCGCGAAGGCAAGCCAGGTGTGCAGACAGTGCTGCTGATACCATACCTGCCACCACCCAGCTGCCTCTGGTTGCGTTACGCGAAGCGCCTCGGTGGCAAGGGCCGTCCTGGGACGAGAAACACTTGGTCGGGATCAATCTGGCCAACCTCGACGGAGATTGCGGTGTTTATGCGGCACGCTTTACTCTCATCAAGCGGGAGTGTGATTCCCGCCCAGGCTCGTCGAATGTGTTCCGGCGCGAAGCCTTATGGCGTCTTGACTACTTTAAAGTGTCACATTCCCCTTCCTTCGAGTTCACCATTCAACTGGATGTGAGACAGAGCACGCCGATAGAACAGCTTCTTCTTACACCAAAGGTCGGCTGCCGTCAACCTACTCTCCCCGGACGGTGTTGACAAAGTTTTGTTATGCGCGTACCATCGATGCCGTCGAGTCTGTTCGTTTCCGGTCGTGTCTACTCACGCCAACATGGAGGGAAGCCGTGAGACATTTCCGCATGCGCTGCTTCGTTCCAGGCCAGTCCCGGGACGATCCGCCGCTTCGTACGATCGAGCAAGAAGTGTTTGCCATTTATAATGGCGAAACGGTGCAGTTGCCGTGCTTCCTTTGCGGGACCGAATGGCCTGCAAGCGAACTGCACACTGTCCGCAATGTGCCATGCCGGGCGCTCGTTCCGATCTGCGCGTACTGCGTTCCCTGTCTCTCGGATAGTGAGCGACGCCGTCTTGCTCCACTGACCCCGACCGTCATCAACGCACTCAGGTGGTGGATCGCATCGCTGCAAGAACCTCCGCCGGAGACCCCGAGGGCTCAGGAACCGGTACGGATCATCGAGACAAGGGCAGGAGCGGCTCTGCTCCGGCTCCGCCTACAACCCAAAACCGTCCTTTCCGGACACTAACCACGCCCCTGGCTTTCCCGTCGGGGGCGTGAAAAATTTTTCTTATCCGTCTCACGGAAATTGAAGAAAACCTTCGACAGGCTGTGTGGCTCGTGCTTTACTGAAACCATGACGGCATTTTTTCTCATCCTGCTTCCCTTTGTCCTCCAACTTCTTGTGCTTTCCTTCTTTGCCGGCTTTGTGAATAATTTACTGTACCGCAGACTGGGAAAATTCTTGTACCTCCTTTTTATGGTTCCCGGCGTTGTGGTCCATGAGCTGTCGCACTTTGCCGGATGCCTCATCACTTTTACGAGAGTCACCGGCTTGCATCTCTTTGATCCGCACGAAGAAGCGCCGGGCACGATTGTGCTCGGCCATGTAGAGCACGTCCATCCACACACATGGCTGGCATCAGTGCTGATTGGCAGCGCGCCGTTTTTCGGCGGCAGTCTTGTGTTGTGGCTGTTTCTGCGGTGGTTTGTTCCCGGTGTTGCGGAGAGCGCGAATTTTTCCGCGCTGACATTGTCCGGCGGTTCGATTATTGCAATGCTGCGCGAATTTGGCAGTTTTTGGATCAGCCTTTTCTCCGGACTTGATTGGGGTACGTGGCAAGCGTATCTTTTTCTCTATCTCGTTCTCGCGGTCGGCAGCCATTTGGTGCCGTCGTCAACCGACCGCAAAAACATGCTGTGGGCATTGATCGGCCTTGTCATGCTTTTTGTCCTTGCAGTGTTGCTGGCAGGGTATATCGGAGCAAACGCGCAAACGACATTGCTTGGTTGGATAGCACAAACAGTTGGAGCGCTTTCGGTACTCTTATCCTACGCGTTGTGCCTTGTGCTGCTCGCCGCGATTATTCTCGGTGGATTGTCTGCACTGATCGGATGGTTACGAAAACGCGGCCAGAAAAACGATCCCGGAATTATTCCGCCGCCGCAGAATCCTCTCTAGATACTCTATTCTTCAAAGGGGTAGGACGATGCACAACACAAATCAAATAGCAATACTTTCTACTTTTCTTCGTCAAACTTCATGCGGTCAACTGTGAGGCCCCGCAAACTCAGCCCTTCGTTTACCGCAGCATCTCTATTCCAGCCGAGTGCTTGAATAACTCTTGTTTGATTACCAGATAGTGTCCCTGCTTCGACAGCTTCATTAAAATCATGAGTCTCAAATTTCGCAGTTGCTTCTTTACTGGTGTTTCGATCGCGCGCTTTTATCCAAAAAATATCTTCCCCCTTGTCTCCTTCAGTGGGATCAAAACGATAGGTAATACTGAAGTCACAATTTCCAAAAACAAGCGGTGGATCTTGATATTTATTCATTTCTCGCAATGCGACTTCAGCAATACCATATTCACGAAGAATAGCATCAGCTTCTGAATCAACTCGTTGTTTGCTTTCTGGGTGAGCCTTCTCAAAAACCTCTTGTGCCTGATGTGCCTTCAGAGCTTGTAACTCAGGTGACGCCGCAGCCTGTTTGTCTCTTTCCTGTTGCATGCGCTCAAGACTGGCCAAGTCCTCAGGAGAAACTCCTGCAGGTGGCTGGGAACCATCTTGGCCAGAGGGATCGAACCCATTTCTTCTTTCGTCCATATGTTTGTGGATAAAAAGTAAAGCTGAACCACTGACAAGTATAGCCCCCCCTCATACATGTCAAATCGCCCCACTTTGTACATTTCTTGAGAACAAGAAAACATCCGCTTCCGGCGGATGCCTGACTTTTAACTTTTGCCTTCTTTCTTTTTTGCTTTTTGACTTTTGATTTTTGCTTTACTCCTAGACCCGCCGCTCTTCAAACCGGAACGTCAACACGGCAAACACAATCAAAATGACTGACCAGATACCCATCCAGAGAAGATCCGTGCGAATGGCAAAAAAACTCGCGCCATTAGCCATCACTTCCCGCATCGCATGCGCAAAGTATGACAGCGGAAAGTATTTCACAATGTGCTGCAGCCACTCAGGCATTGCCGAAAGCGGGAAAAACACGCCGGAAAGGAATAACATCGGAAACACGATGATGTTGGCGAGTGCGGGAACGGACTCTTCCGTCTTTGCAATTCCGGAAATAATAAACCCAAGACCGAGAAACATAGTTCCGCCCAAGATGGCAATCAACGCAAGAAGAAGTGGCGAACCGATCACCTGCGCCTGAAACGCCCACATGCCGAGAAGAATCAGGATTGTTGCCTGGACAAGCGCCACGAGCAAACGGGTGATGACGTTGGCCGTGACGAACTGATATGGCCGCATCGGTGTTGCGAGGAGGCGTTTCAAAATCCCCTTCTCTTTATATTCCACAAAGACGAAGGAAACCGAGAACACGGCCATTTGCATGATGGACATTGCCACAATGCCGGGTAGCAGAAAGTCCAGATACTTTTGGTTTTTGGACGCAACCTCTTTGGTTTTTATGGTAAACAAACGCGGTGTTTGCGTCAGCGTAAAGTTTGTTTCATTAAGCATGGAATTGAGAATGCTCACGGTTGCGCCGGCAAGCTGTGGTTGCGCCACATTCGTGTACACTTTTACTTCCTGCGGCTGTGCATCCTTTGGCAGCGGGCCGTCGGGAATCAGCGCGTCAGGGACAACAATGACTGCGGCTAGATCCCCTTTCTGCAATGCAGACTTTTCTTCTTCCTCGGAACCTATCTGCACGTTAAAAACGCCGACGTTTTTGATTGCATCAACAAACTGCTGCGTTCCCGCATTGGGATGCGATGTCACAACGCCGACCTCGACTTTCGGCGGCTTGTCAAAACCGACCAACGCAAAGATACCCATGAGAATAATCGGGAAGACGATGGTAAAAAACAGCGCCTGCCGGTTTCGGAAGAACATCTTGATCGCAGCGAGCGTAAGCGTGGGAATGGTTTTCATACGTTAATCCCGTAATTCGTGACCCGTTAACTTGAGGAATACTTCTTCCATTGATTTCGCGTTGTTCTGTTGCAGCAAACCGCTTGGCGTGTCGAGTGCAATGATCTTTGCAGCATCCATAATCGCGATGCGGGAACACAACACCTCAGCTTCTTCCATGTAGTGCGTCGTCAGCACGATCGTTTTGCCCTGTTTGTTGATGGAACGCATGAGCTCCCACAAATGATGCCGCGCCTGCGGATCCAGGCCAGTGGTTGGTTCGTCCAGGAACAATACTTTCGGGTCGTTGACGAGTGCGACGGCAATGGAAAGGCGCTGTTTTTGCCCGCCGGAAAGCGCCTTGACCACGCTTTTGGCTTTTTCTTCAAGCTGCACGTCCCGCAACAACTTCAGCGCATCGACCTTGCGGCCATAGAGTGATGCAAACGTGTCGATGAGTTCCTTGAGATTCAGGCCATCGAAAAACGCTGATGATTGCAACTGGACGCCGATAAGGGATTTGACGACCCGGGCTTCGTGCCGCACGTTGTGTCCGTCGAGAACAACGTCGCCCGACGTTATGGCTTTCAGCCCTTCGATCATTTCCAGCGTTGTTGTTTTGCCGGCGCCGTTGGGGCCTAAGATTCCAAACACTTCTCCGTTCTCGACCGAGAATGAAATACTGTCAACCGCAGTAAAGTCACCGTATTTTTTCGTAAGATGCGTAACGTCGATAATGCTTGCCATAGAAAAAGAAGGTGGTCGTTTGGAGGGACGCTGGATAATAGTAAACAAGTTACATGTTGCTGGCAAGAGCGCGGGAACGAAGAGTCCCAGATTGCATAGCGGCGACGGCGTCACCGCCTTTGGCGGGAACCCGCCTTCTTTTTAAGAATGAGGAACACGCTGGCGGGACCGTCGCCGCTATGAGAATGTAGAAATTATTGTTCCCGCACTTGCAAGCTTTTTGTCCACAATCCGAACGCCAGCCACACGAGCAGTACGCCGACATGCAGCGACCAGAAGTAATGTTCAAAAAAACTCATCAGCAACAGCGCAAGTAGTATTGTCCCTGTTATTGCCGTCCATGGAACAAGCTTTGGTTGCACGCGCTTCCATTCCGCCATATGCCGCTGAACGCTGATCATGCCGACAAGCTCTATTGCCCAGATAAGCACCATCCAGCCCAGGATGCCGAGTTCTACAAGCGCAAGCAGCAACGTGAGATGGACGGGCTGGTATCCCCACACAGAACGGTTTGCATCCACGTCCTCGTGCAATGTATTTGTGTAATTACCGATGCCAGTGCCGAGAAAAAGATTTTGCACGAAAAGATTTCGCGCATCGGTAAATTGCGCTTTGCGTTCTTGCATTGACTTGACTTCGAGCCGATCTACAAGCTTTGTCCGAACACTCACGAGCGGCGAGAACGCTATCGCCAGCACACCGGTGAGTAGAAAGCTGGCGACGGTAAAACGGACAAGCTTTGGGCTGACCAGGTGCCTTGTGTGCGGAATGTTGAACAAGGACCACGGAAACCTCGCCCGGTGCAGCCTGCGGTCACGCCACATCGCGGAAAAAAGCATCAGGAGCAGTATAGTCCAAAACGTTATCATTCCCAAACGCGAGAACGTCACAAAAAGCCCGGCCTCAAGCAGCATGGCAAGCGCAAACAATGCGATGCGTTCCGCCCAGTCTTTTGCACGAACGTACATGCCGGCGGCAAGGAGGCTTGCAATCACCATCCACCCCGCTGCGATATTCGGATGCGGAAATGTGCCGTATGCGCGCAAGAATCTGCCAACAGTTGTTTCAATGACTGCTGTTCCCGCAGCCGATGGCGTTTGGGCAGCCATTCCCAAAAACGTGTTTGCGTGGATCGATTGCGTTGCGACTTGCAACAAGCCAATGACACTTTCGGTGCCGGCACTGACGAGAAAAGCAATCGCACACCATGCGAGCGAAACCGAATTCTGCACGATGAGCCACCAAAGCATGAGCCCTTCAAGAAAAAACAGCCAATGGCTAAAACCCACACCGACATCCCGCGCAATGAAAATGGAAAACGTGATGATCGTGAGAATAGCAAGCGTCGCAGCGGTAATCGCCGATGGAACATGCGCCGGTCGTTTCCAAAAGTTTGATCCGCGCGCGCTCCATGTCGCAAGAAACGCGAGAAGAAGAATAATGTCCGTTGCGTACAGGCTCAGTGTTCCGTATTCCCATGGTCCGCCGGCCAGGGCGCCCGCGTGGAGAATCCATCGGGTTTGGAGCGGCAGCAGCGCAACATACAGCAGTGTCAGCGCAATGGAAACAGCATGGATGATGTTGCGACGCGTCATACGACTTCGGCAAACCGTTGGGAAAACCGCAGCGCTATGGCGTCGCGCCGGTCATTTTCGTGGAACTTCAGGATGTGGTCGTTGACGACGACACGGGAATCTTTGTTGGCCATGGAAACAAGCGCTTGCGGCAAGACATTGAGCTGCATCGTTCGATACCGCCGTTCCAGCAGCTTGCCCCACGATCCCTTGTGGAACAAAATAAGTACCGATCGTACTGCCCTGCTCCACCGAATATCGGGAACAATTCTGCGGCGGGCAGGAATCACGCCGTACGCATGCGGCATGGCGCGCCGCCACCAAACATTCTGTTCACGCAAGTGGTCAAGAATGATTGCATCGCCATACACGGGAACAAGATGATCAAGCCAAAACTGCATGTACCGGTCATCCGGCTGCCGGAGGTATGCGCTGAGATTGAGTCGGTCGGAAGCGAGGAAAAAACTCAGGCACACGGCGTCGCGGGCATGCGCCTGGCGCGGCCGCCAGCCAAACAGCTTTGAAAGCCCTGCCGTAAACAAGCGAACTGTCCACACACGGCCGGGATCCGTGATAATGAAAAGATCAAGATCTCCGTCTTCCCGCGTGTTGCTATAGGCAAGGCTATTGCACACGGCAATTGTCCGGATAAACGGCAGGCAACGAAAAAGTTTGACCGCCCGAAGTGCTTTTTTGTATTTCCGCTCCGCCATGAGGTAGCGGTCTTTTCGGATCATCACGTTTTCGTCATGGCTATGGAGAAAATAAAAACCTTCGCAGGAATTGATGCGTTCTCGCAAATACATACTTGATGACAAGAGGGAATGGATGTCGGAGTAACTCGGAGCCTGTACGTTTTCCGGCGTCATCCATTTCCACACTTCCCAGTCCGTCAGCGGATAGGAAAACAGGTCAAAGTAGGTAATGACAGAGAGAATGGAGCGTTCCGTTGGTGTTGATGTAACCATGACTCCTTCGTAATCTGACTACAGTAAACCACTTTGGCCAGGTTTGGTCGAGAGGAACAAACCGTAGCGCGGGTGGCGCCACCCGCGCTACGCAAGAACATAATGTTAGAAGAACTTCCACTATAATTATTTGTCCAATGTGAGAAACTGCTCAACCCGATCGGCAACTTCGTCTGGAGTCATACCCGTAACATCTAGAATGCGACCTGCACATTGCTTTGTTGGATACAAGAATTGTTCATGCATCGGAAGAAGAATCTTCTTGACATATGCGTCATCATCATAACCTTCTTTCGGCTTGGCACGGAACTGTTGGCGATGAGTAGCGCGACGTCCTAATCGTAACTGTTCGTCCTTTGTTTCAAGATAGATTGAAGTCGTCAACAGAGCACGAACCTTTGGATGCCATAATGTGAGAAACCCTTCCACGAGGATCATCGGCTTTGGAGTAATCGTAATGAGTTTCTTGCCTTTATCTCGATACTCCGGATTCAGCCGTTCGCTTTTCGTCAGCACCTCAGTTGAACGTCCGGAACGAAGCGTTGTGAGATCACGGACAAGCTCGTCCCATCGAATCGCGTCAGGATGATCCCAGTTTGTCATGTTGTCCACCACCGGAATACGTTCGCGCTTCTGAAAATAATCATCAAGATGAACAACAGCAAATTTGTCAGGATAACGATCCAATAAGGTAAAAACCAGGGTTGATTTCCCTGTGCCAGATCCGCCCGCAATGCCAATGAGGGTAGGAATGTTCTTCATAAATTAATTATACTGCAAACGAGGCACTCAAACTACTTCATTCGTTGTTGGTCGAGTCGTAGCTATACGAATAACGAGTTGATGTGTTCGTCAACTTGTCGACCAGTTGGAAAACAGGCAAACGGCGATAGGAACAAAAAATCCCTTTATTTATAGGGTTTTCTGTAGGCCTGTCCACCAGTCCGTTAACAGGCTTATTCTAGAATTCTCAACAAATGCATAGCGCAGATCGCGTCACCGCCTCTGGCGGGATCCCGCCTTCATTGATGGGGTAGCCGTGGCGGGACGACCTGCCCTATGGAAAATTTCATGCCTGCACCTTCGCTCTCGCCTTCATTTTTACCGCTGCGGGAACTTTTACCGTCTTTGTTGCAGAACTCTTGAGCGTCTCACGTAAATACTGGCCTGTGTAACTCTCTGGATTCTGCGCCACGTCACGCGGCGTCCCTTCCGCAATGAGATACCCGCCCTTTCTGCCGCCTTCCGGACCCAAATCAACAATCCAGTCCACGGATTTGATCACATCCAAATTGTGTTCGATGACAAGCACGCTGTTGCCCTTATCAGCAAGTTGGTTCAGCACGTGGAGCAGGCGTTTCACGTCGTCAAAATGCAGTCCGGTGGTCGGTTCATCGAGGATGTACAGCGTCCGGCCGGTCGCGCGGCGGGAAAGTTCCGTTGCAAGTTTCACGCGTTGCGCTTCGCCACCGGACAATGTTGTTGCTGACTGTCCAAGATGGATGTATCCAAGTCCGACATCAATGAGCGTGCTCAATTTTTGTTTGATCGCGGGAATGTTTTGGAAGAGTTTGTATGCTTCTTCAACCGTCATGTTGAGCACGTCGGAAATGTTTTTGCCTTTGTAGTGGATTTCGAGCACCTGCTGATTGAACCGTTTGCCGCCGCATTCTTCACATTCCACATACACGTCGGCTAAAAATTGCATTTCAATGCGGACAACGCCGTCGCCCTGGCACGCTTCGCACCGTCCGCCTTTCACGTTGAAGGAAAACCGGCCAACTGCGTATCCGCGGATTTTTGATTCCGGCAGCATCGCAAACAGGTCGCGGATATATGTGAAGACGCCCGTGTACGTTGCCGGATTGGAACGCGGCGTCCGGCCGATTGGCGACTGATCAATGTCAATGACTTTGTCGAGATGTTCCAGGCCGAGAATCTCTTTGTGCGCAGCCGGCGGTTCTTTCGCGTTGTAGAACTTCTGCATCAGGGCTTTTGCAAGAATTTCTGTCATGAGCGTTGATTTACCGGAACCCGAAACGCCGGTGATGGCGACAAATTTGCCAAGCGGAATTTTGACATCAATGTTTTTCAAATTGAACGCGGTAGCGCCTTTGATTACCAGAATTTTGCTATTACCGGTACGGTACGTTTTCGGCTCCGGAATAGACATTGTGCCGGATAGGTACTTTCCCGTCAGCGACTCGGGGCTTTTTTCGATGTCGGCTGGAGTTCCTTGCGCGATAATCCGGCCGCCGTGTTCCCCTGCTCCCGGCCCGACATCAATGATATGGTCTGCAGAACGGATCATTTGTTCGTCGTGTTCGACAACGACAACGGTGTTTCCCAGGTCGCGGAGATTGATCAATGTTTTGATGAGTTTGTTGTTGTCCCGCTGGTGCAGGCCGATAGAGGGTTCGTCGAGAACATACAGCACGCCGACAAGCGCGGAACCGATCTGCGTCGCGAGACGGATCCTTTGCGCTTCTCCGCCGGAGAGCGTTGTTGCCGGCCGATCAAGCGTCAGATAGTCCAGTCCGACGTTCATGAGAAACTCAAGACGGTTGATGATTTCTTTGAGAATCTGCCGCGCAATTTCGAGCTGTCGTACATTCAACGACTGAACGGGAATGGATTCGGTTGTTATTGCATGTTCTCGCGAGATCCTGAGCGACGACGAGTCTCGCCGTGCGGGACGAGGAGAAGTTGAAGGATCATGCTTTTGCGCATCAAGTTTGGTGATACCGTCCAGCGTTGTTTCACCGGCAAGCGCGCGGAAAAATTCCAGCGATTCGTCAATCGTCAGCGCCACAATGGCATGAATGGAACGATCGCTGACCATGACCGACAGCACTTCTGGACGCAACCGTTTTCCTTCGCATGTCGGACACGGCGAAATCCGCATATATCGTTCGAGTTCGGAGCGCATATATTCCGATTCCGTCTCCTTGTACCGGCGATCAAGATTTGGGATGACGCCTTCATAGCTGGTGTAAAATGCGCGGACTTTGCCGGTTTCATACGGATTGTTGACGTTGTATGATTCCTCGCCGGTTCCGTAGAGCACAAGTTCTAGCTGTTTTTGGGAAAGCTGCGACACGGGAACGTTCATCGAGAATCCGTTTTTTGCAGCGACGGTTTCCAAAATCCGGAAAAACCAGGTTTGGCTGGACGATGTCCGTGACCATGGTCGGATCGCGCCTTGCGCTAAGGTCAAGCGTTTGTTGGGAATGACAAGATCAGGATTAACTTCCAGCTTTGTCCCGAGGCCGGTACACTCCGGACACGCGCCATGCGGCGAATTGAACGAGAAGTTGCGCGGTTCCACCGGCGGCATGTCAATGTTGTCATAGGGACACGTAAAGTGCTCCGAGAACAACAGCGGATCGCCCTTCTCTTTTCCCTGCTCATCAACAACCTGCGCCGTGACAATGCCATTGCCAAGATCAAGCGCGGTTTCCAAGGAATCGGCAAGCCGGGATTTGTCTGAGTTCGCCGCTTTTTCGTTCTCGCCTTCGCTGATCGACATGCGGTCAACAACGACTTCCACGGTATGTTTCTTTTGCTTGTCCACGTCAAGATCAAGCGCCTCTTCCATGCTCATCACGGAACCGTCAAAACGCACGCGGACATAGCCGGACTTTTGGATTTCTTCAATGGCGCGTTTGTGTTCGCCTTTCTTGTCGCGAATGACCGGTGCCAGAATCATGATGCGGGAAC
>CAYINT010000017.1:0-16093 GCA_964364875.1 uncultured Gammaproteobacteria bacterium
TCTAGTCTGGTCCAGGACGCATGGTTCACATCCATGTAACCCGGGTTCGAATCCCGGTGGCGGTACCATCGCCCGGCAGAGCCGGGTCAGGCTCTGCCTGATCTAGTCTGGTCCAGGACGCATGGTTCTCATCCATGTAACCCGGGTTCGAATCTCGGTGGGGCTACCAAGTTGTTATTTAAACGTTAGGTTGTTATAATAGTTATTACAAACATGGAAGGGAAAGATAGATTCATCAAGGTTTTTGCAAACCTACCTCTCAATTTACGCGATGATGTAGTTTTAGTGTTACCTGAAACCGAGAGTAATATTAAGGGACCCATCACGTGGAATGTTGCTTATCTAGAAATTAATAACAACACAGAATTGGGCAAAAAAATCCTTCAAAAACTTCTTGATTTTAAAATCATCTAGCTATGAATAATGAGCAGGAAATAAGAGAACTCGTCATCGCTAGGTTGGAAACCCTACCAGACAACCTCGAGATTTCTATTGGTTCAGAAGGAGGGGTAAGTAAAGAAGAAATGATTGAGCACGTCAAAAAAAACGATTCTATAGGTAGCGAGATTATTCAAGCCCACATGAGTTTCTTGCAAAGCCTCAAAGAGGGTTCATTTTATGAACAGATGTATTCTAGTAACCCGTCCTAGTTATGATAGACCAACTCGTTACATTTCTGCTTGGGCAGAAATCGTAATCAAAGAGGCAAGGAAAAGGGGAGAAAAAGTACTTGATCTAGTGAAAGAAAGAGTAAATAGGAAAGTTTTTGAGAGTATGGTTGTACATAATAAACCATCACTTATTTTTTTAAATGGTCATGGAGATTATGACAGGATTAGCGGACATGACCACGAAATATTAATTCAGGCTGGAGACAATGAAAGTGTCCTTTCTTCGGCTATCGTTTATAACCTTTCGTGCCGAGCGGCAGCAGAGCTGGGTGAGCGGAGTATTCAAAGCGGAACAACAGCCTTCATTGGATACAAGAATAACTTTGTTCTTATCAACGACCCAACCAAACGCACACGCCCGCTGGAAGACGAAATTGCCAAACTTTTTCTTGTTCCCTCCAATCAAGTAGTTACCTCTCTTCTCAAGGGGCATACAGTAACTGAAGCACATCAAGCTTCTTTGCACTCCTCCTTTCGAAACATTAGTAGAATGTTAACAAGTGAAGCATCTGATGCAGACAGGTCAATAATTCCATATTTACTTTGGAACGCGAAATCGCAAGTTTGTTTGGGAGACAGGCAGGCAAGAATGTAATACCAATCATGTCCCTCACCGAATCCATCGTTACGCTTGCAACAAGCATTATCAGCTCCACAGGCTATGTTGGCGTTGGCATGCTCATGGTGCTGGAAAGCATGGTTGCGCCTGTCCCAAGCGAGGCTGTGATGCCGTTTGCCGGCTTTCTTGTCGCTCAGGGAAATTTCAGTTTTCTCGGCGTTGTTCTTGCCAGCACGGCCGGAAGCATCATCGGTTCCGTACTCTCCTATTGGATCGGACGGTATCTCGGACGGGCGTTTGTCGACCGATTCGGGAAGTATGTTTTTCTTAATCACCACCATTTGGATCTGACAGAACAATTCTTCGCAAAGTACGGAGAAAAGACCGTTTTCATCAGCCGGTTCATTCCCGTTGTTCGGCATCTCATCTCGATTCCGGCCGGCGTTGGAGAGATGCATATGAAGAAATTTCTGCTGTATACAGCAGTTGGCGCGGGATTGTGGAATGCGTTCCTTGCGTATCTCGGGCTTCAGCTTGGCGAACGTTGGACGCTCCTAAAAGAATACGGGCATATTCTTGATTATGTCGTTCTTGGGCTGCTCGCTTTCGGAATTGCCTGCCTTCTTTGGCGCAAACGGAGGCGTTCCCGGACAGCATAACGGCCATTCGCGTTCTTGCTGATTCTTGCGAAGTGCGATAGACTAAAGAAAACGAACCGTCGGGAAGAAGTGTTCCCGCTGATAAAGGAAAAGGAGTTATGGAACAAGAACGAAAAGAACAGCAATTTTTTAGCGGGATGCCGCCCAAGACGGCCTTCCTATTTGGCGTGGTCTGTGCCGTTGCCGTCATGTCGCTGCTCATTCTCCTTGTTATGCTCTCTGGCAGACTGAAGACCGTCGGCGCGGCGGGAACGACGAAGGGCGCTGACACGGTTGCCGCAACCAACACCACGCCGTCGCAGCCGAATGTTGACATCAAGAACGTCAAGACGGATGGATTGCCGTTTATTGGCAAGGACAATGCTTCCGTGACCATGGCCGTGTGGGAAGATTTTCAGTGTCCGTTTTGCAAGCGCTGGGAACAATCCACGCTGCCGTCGCTTATTACTGATTACGTGGACAAGGGCAAGCTAAAAATCGTGTACAAGGACTTTGCCTTTCTTGGAGCAGATTCGACAACCGCCGCACTCGCAGGACGCGCCGTGTGGGAAGTTGCGCCGAAGAAGTACGAAGAATGGCGTGACGCGATGTACGTCAAACAGGATGACGAGAACGCAGGATGGGGGAGCAAAGACGATGTTATTGCGCTTGCCAGGACGATCAGCGGCATCAACGCAGATAAAGTGGCAAGCCTCATGGAATCGAAAAAGGCCGAGTACCAAAAAGCTATTGATGCTGACCGAACCGAAGGAGGCTCCTTTGGCGTCAATGGTACGCCGGGCTTTATTATTGGCAAGCAAATGATTGCCGGCGCAGAACCCACAGCTAGCTTTACCGCAGCAATAGATGCACTGTTGAAGTAATCGCGTTCCAAAACCGCTAAGATTAAAGAATCCCGCTGCTGAAAGGTGGCGGGATTTGGGTTTTCCACAATATTTGCTGGACAAAAAATGCTGTCTTTGCTAGACTCTTATCAACACATGAAAACTTTGCGACGCACAAACATTGTTTTTAGCCTTATTATCAAGCTCCCGGCTAGCTCGGGAGTTCGTGCGTTGCGGTTGAATTGCTGATCCCTTCAGTTTGACCTCAGACATGAACCCCCGAGCATCACAGCCCGGGCGGTTTGTTGTTTGACAGCATTTTCGGTCGGAAGATCGAAAGCAAAGAAGCAGGCCGTAAACAGGAGGTAGAACCGTGTACACGAATTTGTTTATGCCGGGAAGCATGCTGCGCGTGAGAAAGAACGGCAACTTCGTCGGCAGGGTTTTTGTTGTAACCACTGCCGGAATGCAGGAAATACTGACCGGTAAGCCCGTTAACGGACTGGATCCCGCCACGCTTGTCAAGGTGGGAAGCGCACCGGAACACGCGGCGGGCGTTTGCGGACGGCTGGATCCGCTGAGCCATGGAGTGTAGGCGAAAGGCAATGCGATGAGGCAGATCAGAGGGGGTAATCAACGTGAACAGCACACCTGCAACCGAAACACGCACCGACGGAGACACGTCTGCCGACCTGGTCATCGTCGAGGTGAACCCGGTTATCGCAATCGTGTTGGCGTTTAATGCCATGGATGGGGATGATCGGCTCGTCGCGGTAAATCCGCAGGAAATTGTCTTGTGCACAACCGGGGAATACCGGAGGGTTCGGGAACTGCAGCCGAGGACGCAGTTTCTCGTCAATGGCGAAGTGCTACGAACACTCGCGGAACCGCTGCGTCCCCGTGATTTCATGCTCAACGTCTACCGCAGGGTTATCACCAAGGGCGAGCAACAGCGGAATGCTCGGGTCTGCGGACGTCCGGCCAGCGAAGACTAAACCTCCAAAGAAGCGATGACCGGCTGGACTCGAGATACAGCGAACAGTGTATGCTAGGAGGGCAGCATGGCTCGCAAAACTCGCTCAGCGTCTTTCACCTGCATGGCGGGAATCGACGGTCTTGCGGCAATGTCGTCAATGCCTCTCACTGATGCGCAGTTCCTCGCAGAGGGAAACCCGGCCGGCACGTTTGCCGATGTTGCGCCGGGAGGGTACTTCTACTTCCAGCAATGCATGGCGATACCCTCGGTGGCTGGCCAGGCAATGCTTCGCCTCTCCGAACCGGTCATCGAGATGGAGGACGAAAGCACTTCACACGCGCTCAACTGCTATGCGATTGCCGGTGGCTGGTTTGCCCGCATCGATCCGGACACCAATGTCACATGGTGGGCAGCGGGCTCCGCCTTTCCTACGTATGGCCCACTGCGCGTTGCGCCAAACGGAGCACGCTTCTTTGTCGAAGGCGAGGAGTCGCACCGTCGGCATGGGCCGTTTCTGAAGCTCGCACACTGGGTTTCGCCGCAGGGGTCACAGGGAGACGCCAAGCCGAGGAATGTCGCATGGCTCTCCACCGGAATTCTCCTCATGGTTCCCGAGAAAACGACGATCATTCACATTGGTCGGCCGATTCCGCTGCCGAAGTAATGCGGCAACGGAAAGACCGTAGCGTATGGCCACATCATACGGAAAGGAGGCCACCGTATACCGCCGTGGCAGAGACTGTTCCCAGGATGTCCTGGTTGAGCACTCTCTGTCCCGGCGGCTATTGTTATCCACGCGCTATTCGCTCTGGACGAAGGTGCGGGATCCCGCCAACGGCGGTGACGCGCTTACTAACGAACACTCTGATATTCCGGTTATCTCGGAACGAAGCGCTTCATCTGCTGATGACGGCAAGCATGATTGCCGCAAGCAGTAAAATTGCGATCCCGATTTTTTGATGATGTTGCGGGCGTTCTCCGTTGAAGAGAATAACGAGCGTTGCTGCGAGGCCGACAAAACCTTCAGAAATTGCCGTGGTGACGGAAATCGGCAGGATCGTTGCCGCAGTAATGAATCCTGCCCACGCAAGGTTGTCGAGTACGCCGGCTGCCGGCAACGGCCGCCAGTGACGCACTGTCTGTTTGGCAATGTCCGGCCAGCGTTTTTTGCCAAAGGAACAGGCAAAACAGCAAAAGAGCAATCGTCGTGTGTATAAACCAAATTGCTGTCAACGGATCCGAGGCCTGCCCGCCAAGGCCGGACAGTATATTCGTGAATGCAAGAAGAACCGCGCCAAGGAGGATGACGAGAGCCGTTTGGTTTTGCAGCAGCGCAGGGATGCGGTACCAGACAAAGGAGAGAAATCCGATTGTACCGATCGTTGCAATAGCAAACATCGCCTGCAGGGTGCCGACTTTTCTCACTGACCGTTGTATGGCAAAATCGCCGGTTCCACAACCAACAAGCGCCGTGAGCGCAGAAAGTGTTCCAAAGATCGGGAACATATCTCTAGTATGTCGAACAATACACAAAACGGAAGTGAACAGCAAGAATGGAACATACATCAGTTTTACATTGTCTTCAGAGTTGCTGCGAACCATCCTTTCTGGTAGAGTGAAGGCCGTCCATGATCACGTTCCATGCCCCGGGCTGTTCCCAAAATTCAGCAAAAACGAAAGCGGGTTATCGTGTTTGGCGTGTTTGATTTACTCCATCCCGGCCATGTGCGGTTTTTAGCCCGTGCGAAACGGTATGGCGACGAACTTGTTGTTGTTGTCACTCCAGATCATCGCGTGAAACAGGAAAAAGGCCATGTCCCGTATCATTCGGCAAAGGAGCGGAAGACTGTATTGTTGGCGCTTGGTGTTGTTGATCGCGTCGTGCTTGGCGACACAGGGAAACACTGGACCGTCATCAAACGGCTGAATCCCAACATCATTGTCCTTGGCCCGGATCAATCAGCCAACCATCCGCAGATTCGGGAACAGCTCCACGCGTTGCCGGTGAAACCCGTCATCAAACAGTATCCGCGGTTCCGTTCCCGCAAAAACGCGTCGTCATCGATCCGCACCGTCCGCCGTACACGGTTTAAACAGGGCAGGAGCGTACCCTAATCATCATGAAGATCGCCATAGTTTCGCAGCCCTATTATCCTATTGCCGGAGGCGTGACAGAACATGTCTGGCATTTAGGCAAAGAATTGGAACGCCGAGGCCATTCTGTTACGGTGATCACGGGCGGAGGATTGCCCGAAGATCATCGCGGTTTGCGCGTTCTCACAATCGGCAAACAGATCCCGGTCATGATCAACGGAGCACATGTGCATGTGACGCTTGGCTGGCGGCTGCGGACAAAACTGCGTTCTATCGAAAAGCAGGAACGGTTTGATCTTGTGCATATCCACTCGCCGCTTGATCCATTGTTACCGCTTGCCGCGACGCAGTCAATGCAGGCACCAAAAGTAGGGACGTACCACACGTATCGTGAAAACAGTCCATTGTTCGGTATGTTCTCCGGATATTTTGCCAGCGCGCTGAACAAGCTTGCCGCGCACATCGCCGTATCGAAAAGCGCGGCCAGTTTTGTGCAGAAGTATTATCCCGCCACAACGTTTCACATCATCCCCAACGGCATTGATACCACGCGATTCAACACAAGCACGCAACCGTTCCAGCAATTTCGCGACGGAATATTTACCATACTGTTTGTTGGCAGATTGGATCCGCGCAAGGGCGCGCGATATTTGTTTGCGGCTTTACCGCTCATCGCAAAACAACTTCCGTCATTCCGTCTGCTGGTTGTTGGATCGGGATGGATGAAAAATGTGTACGACAAATTTATTTCGCCGGAACTTCTTTCGTACGTGCATTTCGCAGGCTATGTATCGCCAGAAGATCTTCCGCGCTACTACCGTTCCGCTGACGTGTATTGTTCCCCAGCCACCGGGAGAGAGAGCTTTGGGATTGTGCTGCTGGAAGCTATGGCAAGCGGATTGCCGATTGTCGCATCCGACATTGTTGGTTATCACGACGTGGTCGAGAACGGACACGAAGGACTCTTGGTTCCGCCAAAAAGCCCGCGGCACATTGCCGAGGCCATTGTTCGTTTGGCCCGAAATAATGAGGAACGCATACGTATGGCGGAGGCTGGCCGCGCGAAAGCGCTCCGCTACGACTGGAAGCATGTAACAGATCGGGTGGAAGAAGTGTACGAGGAGGTTCTGAAAAAATAACTCTCCATAACGGCGATGGCGCCATCGCCGTTATGCAATGTGAGGGTGCGGGGTTGACACCCCGTTCCCGCTTTTGTATAGTGTATTTAGCACTCTCGGCTAACGAGTGCTAATTCCTTCGGCATGGCATTATCTGAACGCAATAACTCTATCCTGCTTGCAACGTTGCAGGAACATATCAAAACCGCACGGCCGGTTGGTTCCGAAATACTTGTGGAAAAACACGGCATTGACCTGTCGCCGGCCTCTGTTCGAAACGTTTTGCTGGAATTGGAAGAAGCCGGTTACCTCGCCCAACCGCACACCTCTGCTGGGCGCGTTCCGACGGTCAAGGCATACCGGTACTACCTTGATAACTTTCTGGAAGAAGCACAAGTTCCGCACGCAGCACAGACTGCGCTGCGCACTGCCATTCACCGTTCCACGGACCCGGAACTCCAGATGAAGTCTGTCGCAAAAGCAATTGCGGAACTTACGTCAAACACTGTTCTCGTTGGATTTGCCCCGCACGACGTGTACTACACAGGTATCTCCTATCTTTTCCACCAGCCGGAGTTTGCGGAAATGGACATGGTGCTCGACTTTTCAGAGCTTATTGATCGGCTGGACGACGTCGTTGCTCGGTTGTACAGCAGACTCAATACGCATCCGCAAATATTCCTTGGCAAGGACAATCCCTTTGGCGAAGAAACCGGCGTGGTCATGCTGCAGTGCTCAGGAACACTTGTTGGCATTTTGGGGCCTGTGCGCATGTCATACGGTCAAAACATCGCGCTGCTCCGCTTTACTCAACAACTCTTGGCATAATCCATGGACGATACACAACAGACGTTTCCCGGCAACGAAGGTAAAAACCCGCAAACCGGCTCTGACGTTCAACCAACGCTCCACGAAGATCAGGAACAGAACACACAGCCTGGTTCCGATGATCAGTCACTGCGAAGCCCCGCAAGCGGGACAGGCGTGACCCCGCCCACCTCTCCTCACCTCCCCTTACCAAGGGGAGGAAAGGTGGGGTCGGGGGCGGGACAAACGTTCACCGAGAACGAAAACAAGAATGGACAAGCAAGATCTGACGATCAGACCGTACAGCCGAGTTCCGGCAGTCAACAGGTTGCTCCATTGACCGAATTGGAACAGGCTAGACAGCAAGCTGAAGACTATCTCAATGGCTGGAAGCGCGCGCAGGCGGATTACCAGAATCTGAAGCGCGACATGGAAAAAGAAAAAGTGGAGCTGGCAAAGTTTACGAGCCTTTCGCTGCTTCTGGAACTCCTGCCGGTGCTTGATAACTTCGGCCGTGCGATCAAGCATTTGCCGGAAGAGAAAAAAAACGATGAATGGGTAAAAGGAGTTCTTGCAATCCATCAACAGTTTCTCTCTCTCATGACAAGTATGGGCGTGACGGTGGTTCCCGTAGACGGCATGTTTAACCCCGAGCTGCATGAAGCAGTCGGCAACGGCGACGGCGAAAACGTTCCAACTGGCACGATCCTGGAAGTCGTCCAGCCGGGATATACGCTGTACGGCAAACTCATACGGCCGGCAAAAGTGAGAATAGCAAAGTGAAAAGTGAAGAACGTACAATTCTGCTTTTTGTTCCCACCCTTCACCATTCACTCTTAACCCTCAACACTATATTTTTATGAACAGTATTCGCTGGCAGTCCTTTATGGATATGGATCAATGGTTTAATGACGCTCCTGGCATGCATGTTGCGCCGGCAGTCGACGTCTACCAAACCGACGATGCAGTGGTCGTGAAAACGCCGCTTGCGGGAGTTGATCCGGACAAGGCCAACATTTCGATCAAGAACGACATGCTGACGATCGAGGGAAAAACCGAGCACAAGTCGGAAGTTGACGACAAAAACTACTACCGAAAGGAAATCCGGCCAGGAGCGTTTCATCGCGCAGTGGCTTTGTCGGCGTCAGTGAAAGGCGAAAAAGCAAAGGCTGAGTTTGACAATGGTTTGCCGACCGTCACTCTTCCGAAAGAGGAAAGGGCTAAGCCGAAAAAAATACTGGGTTGGACAGTATCACCGCGGCAAGAAATCCGTCAGTGAAGGTTTCCGCGCAAATCCAGATTATGCAAAAAAGCATACGTAAGAACAATTAAGAAAGAAACAAGGAAAGATATTATGGCAAAGATACTCGGTATTGATTTAGGAACAACCAACTCGGCTATGGCCGTCATCGAAGGCGGCGAGCCGAAAGTGATCGAGAACAAAGAAGGCGCGCGAACAACGCCGTCGGTGGTGGCAATGTCAAAGACCGGCGAGCGTCTCGTCGGCCAATTGGCAAAGCGCCAGGCCGTCACAAATCCGGAAAACACGATCTATTCCGTCAAACGCCTTATCGGCCGGCATTGGGAAGATGAGGAAGTCCAGCGCGACCTTACGATTCTGCCGTACAAAATGGTCAAAGCCAATGGCGGTGTCAAAGTCGTTATGGGTGGCAAGGAACACAGTCCGCAGGAAATCTCTGCGATGATTTTGCAAAAGCTGAAAAGCGATGCCGAAGGCAAGCTTGGCGAAACGATTACCGAAGCGGTGATTACTGTTCCCGCATACTTTGATGACTCGCAACGGCAGGCCACGAAAGACGCGGGCGAAATTGCCGGCCTGAAAGTGCTCCGTATTATCAATGAACCGACTGCGGCCGCGCTAGCCTATGGATTCAACAAGCGCAAGAATGAAAAAATCGCTGTGTACGATCTTGGCGGCGGAACATTTGATGTGTCCATTCTCGATGTTTCGGACGACACGGTAGAAGTAAAATCAACCAACGGCGACACGCACCTTGGCGGCGATGATTTTGACCAACGCGTCATGAATTGGATTGTCGAAGAGTACCGCAAGGATCAGGGCATTGACCTTTCTCAAGACCAGCTTGCGCTGCAGCGGCTCAAAGAAGCGGCAGAAAAAGCAAAGATTGAGCTTTCCACGGCAATGCAGACAGAAATCAACCAGCCATTTATCACGTCTGATGCTGCCGGCCCCAAGCATTTGCAACTGACATTGACGCGGGCAAAGCTTGAGGATCTCACGCGCGATCTTATTGAAAAGACCATTGAGCCGATGCGCAAAGCCCTCAGCGATGCTAGCCTTGAGACGAAGGCCATCAATGAAGTCGTCATGGTCGGTGGAATGACCCGCATGCCGTTGGTTCTTGAAACGGTGGAAAAGTTCTTTGGCAAAAAGCCCAACATTTCCGTTAACCCGGATGAAGTGGTTGCTGTCGGAGCTGCGGTGCAGGCAGGCGTTTTGCAAGGCGATGTCAAAGACGTATTGCTTTTAGACGTGACGCCGCTGACACTGGGCCTTGAAACGCTTGGCAGTGTTTCGACAGCCTTGATCGAGCGCAACACAACCATTCCGACCTCCAAATCCCAGGTGTTCTCGACCGCGTCGGATAACCAGCCGTCCGTGGAAATCCACGTTCTGCAAGGAGAGCGCCCGATGGCATCCGACAACAAAACGCTTGGACGGTTTATTCTCGACGGGATTCCTCCCTCGCCGCGCGGTATTCCGCAGGTCGAAGTCACGTTTGACCTTGACGCAAACGGCATTTTGTCCGTGAAAGCAAAGGACAAGGCGACCAACAAAGAGCAATCCATCCGCATCGAAGCCTCGTCCGGCCTGTCAAAAGAAGAAATCGAAAAGATGAAAAAAGACGCGGAGTTGCATGCTGACGAAGACAAGAAGAAAAAGGAACTCATTGATGTTCGGAATCAAGCAGAAACTTTGATGTTTACAACCGAAAAAGCGCTGCGCGATGTCGGCGACAAAGTTTCGGACGACGAAAAGAAGAAAGTCCAGGAAAAACTTGACGCGCTGAAAAAAGTCAAAGACGGCGAGGACAAGACTGCGATAGAAACCGCAACGCGGGAACTTGCTCAGGCCGCGCAGAAGATCGGCGAAGAACTGTACAAACAGCAGCAAGCAAGTTCCACAGGTTCTGGAACACAAGCCGAAGGTTCTGCCGACCAGCCCAAAGAAGGCAAGGTTGTGGATGCGGAAGTGGAAGAGAAGAAAAAAGATGACGAGAAACCTGAAGAGGAAAAGAAATAATTCTGACGCAGCACGGGTGGCGCCACCAGCGCTGCATATCCAATGACAACATTGACATACAGCGCAGGAGGTGTGGTGCTCAATAAACAAGGCGATGTGCTGGTGACAAGCCAGCGTGGCACGTCATGGTCATTGCCAAAAGGCCATATTGAGCCCGGCGAAGATGAGCTCACGACAGCACGACGTGAAATTACCGAAGAAACCAGAATCATTGACCTCACGCTTATTCAGAAACTCGGATCCTATTCGCGTTCCCGCCTTCGCAAGAATGGAACGTCAGGAAACGAAGAACTCAAAACCATAACCATGTTTCTGTTCCGGACCAGCCAAACAGACCTTGTTCCGATCGATGCGCATAATCCGGAAGCGCGCTGGGTGCCAAAGGAACAGGTTGCTGCTTTGTTGACTCACCCAGAGGATAAGGAATTCTTTTTAAGCATCCTTCCGATCATTAGCTAGTCAAGTGTCACCCCAAACTCGTTTCAGGGCTTCCATTCTTAAAAGAGATTCCCAACAATGGATCGACCTTGCTCACCACATGGTTCGAAACGACGTGATATGAAGTGATCTTATTCGAATGACATTATAATACGATTATAATCAAATAAATATCCTTCGACCGAATCCGCAGTGCGCGGATGAGTGGAGAAGCGGTAGTTCTCGACAAGCTCGAACAATAACACTACACACTATGGCGCAAGAACAACGAAAAGATCAACAACAGGGACAACAGCAGCAAATCCAGATTAAGATCACGGATGATGTGCTCAAAGGCGCGCACGCCAATATGATGGCCGTGTCGCACTCCAAGGAGGAGTTCATATTGGATTTTATGAACGTCTACCCGATGCACGGGCAAGGGATTGCGGTCGGCAGAATATTTATCACGCCGGGCCACATGAAGCGCGTCCTTAAGGCGCTTACCGATAATATCGGACAGTACGAGAAACAGTTCGGAACGATCGAAGAAGCTCCAGCGGTTTCTGGAACGAATGAAATTGGGTTCCATCCGGAATAGAACACATGCGCGTTGAAGCGAATCATGTTGCACCGGCATCAGTTCCACCAACAAAAACAAGAAACGCCAGGCCAGACAAGCCAGTAAAACCAAAACGGCGAATCAAGCTGTCGTTTTTCGGCGTGACCCGGTTGCTCTTCACGCTTGTTGTAATCACCGGGATTCTCTACGCCGTTTACCGTATCGGTTCCGTTCCAAAGCGATACAACATTCTTGTCATTGGCTCTGACCAGCGCAGCGACGAACCGGGACGGTCGGACGTGCTTATGGTTGTTTCGCTGACGAAAAGCCCAAAAGTACCTCAAAGCATTGTGACGATTCCACGAGACACGCGTGTTGAAGTTCCCGGTTTTGGAAAACAAAAAATTGCCCACGCGTATGCGTTTGACGTTGACCGGTCTGATGGAAAAAATCTTGGCAACAAGGATCTCACCAAGCGGGTTGTGGAAAATTTACTCAATATGTACGTAGACGCGACAGTAGAAATAACCTTTGCAAGTTTTCAGCAAATCATTGACAAGCTCGGCGGCGTGACGACAGAGGCAAACGGTCAACTGAATGGCGAGGAAGCGCTAAAAATCGTCCGTGACCGGTTTCGGGAAGGCGGAGATTTTGCGAGAACGGCAGATCAGCGGGAAATACTCGTGCAAACGGTTCAAACGATCAAAAGCAAAAACGCATTGAGCGGCGTGTATGATTTTGTGAAAAATTCCTCTGAATCACGCATTACCATGAACACACCGAGTTTTGCAGCGTTCTTCGCCTATGCCGTGGTCCGGCGCGGCGGATCGTTTTCGCTTGAAAATATGCATACGGATGTTGTTCCCGGCAGCGGTAAGATGATCTACACGCCGGAATTCGGTAAAGAACTCTACTACTGGGTTCCCGATGCCGCAGGCATGAAAAAACTTGTCCACGACTGGCTCTCGTGAAGAGGCCGTGTATTTGCTATACTTCCTGTATTATTATTGACGCAAACGTATGGGACACGAAAAACGTCCTCATAACGAGAACATCAAACTGGCGATTAGCGTCTGGTCAACAAAAGAACGGAATGTCGTTGCAGTTATTCTCGTGCTCATGTTGCTCATCAGCGCGCTGTTGTGGATGACCACACAGACTATTCTTACGGGTGGTGTCGCGCCGTCGATTGACGCCATTCGCTGGACGACAATTCTTGTTGCATTTCTTTTGTATTTTTTTCTCATCGCTCTTGCGGGCGTGTCAGCGATCATTGTCCGAAGTCGCTGGATCATGCGCGGCGCGCTCGCGCTGCTTGCGCTGTTGCCGTTTGCCTGGTTTGGTTTTTCGCTTCCGACAGTCATCGCGGCGATTCTGCTTTTTGTCGCGTTTTGGCAGTTTGACTGGAATGTCAGGATAGAAACGATGCACAGGACGCATTTTGCGGTACTCAAATCTTTGCACTATGGACTTGGTTTTGCTGTCAGTCTGAGTCTTCTCGCCATTTCCTTCCTTTTTTATAGTGCCGTGGAGCGCTCACAATCGTCGACGACCACGCCTGTCGATGCTGCGGTCGAAGGAGCGAGCAGCGCCGTCAACCAAATCCTCCTGTTGCAGGTTCCTTCCTATGATCCGACGGAAACAGTCGACGCATTACTGCGCAGACTGGCTTTACCGCAAATTGAAAAAGCCGTTCGAAAAGGTGCCGCAAACGTCACTCCTGACAGCGGCAAAAACGATAACAAGGAACCTTCACTGACAAACCCGGCGCAACTGCTTGATATGCTTGGCATGTCGGGCGCGCAAGCGGTGTTGCAGGAACTTCCGCAAAACGTCCGTGATGAGTTGGCAAGCAAGCCCCAGGATATTGAAACCATTCTCGCGGGAGCGCAGGAACAAACTGTCAACCGCGCATTAGCCGAGCTGCGCGACCAGCTTCTTCAGGAGATGAAAGTCGATGCCAATGGAGCCACGCCCATCGGTGATATCATTCAGCAACTACTCGATAGTTCGCTTCGCCCGAAACTCACACCATACCAACATTTTATCCCACCCGTTCTCGCGCTTGCAATGTTTGTCATTCTCCAACTCTTCCATGCGGTCTATATCCCGTTGATTATTGTTTTTGCAGCGCTCATTGTCAGCTTGCTGAAAGTATGCAAGATACTCCATATCAGAACGGTGCAGCAGCCGGTAGAAATTGTTTCGATTGAGTGATTCTATGGCAAAAGATTATTACCATATTCTTGGCGTTGACCGCTCTGCTTCAGAGGACGATATCAAGAAGGCATACCGCAAACTTGCGCATCAACATCATCCCGATAAATCAGGCGGCAACGAAGTCAAGTTTAAAGAGATCAACGAAGCGTACCAAGTGCTGGGCAATGCTGAAAAACGGGCGCAGTATGACCGTTTTGGCGAATCGTTCCAGCAGGCCGGAGGAAGTCCGTTTGGCGGCGCGCAGGGATTCCAGTGGGAAGATATCGCAGGGAACGGTGGATTCCAAAATGCCGATTTTGATCTTGGCGACCTCTTTGGCGATTTTTTTGGCGGCGCGCGTTCCGGCGCGAGAACATCCGCGGTACGCAAGCAGCGCGGCAGCGATATTCAGTCAGAAATGACCGTTGCTTTTGCCGAAGCAGCGTTTGGGGTGAAGAAAAAAGTGGAACTGACGCGTACCGTGCAATGCTCGCACTGCTCCGGTTTAGGCGCGGAACCCGGCGCAGAAATGAAAACCTGTCCGCACTGCAATGGCAAAGGCAAGATTCAGCATATCCAAAATACGATCTTAGGACAGTTTGCGACGTCAAGTGTCTGTGATCAGTGCCACGGATCCGGCCGTGTTCCAAAAGAGAAATGCAAGGAATGCCATGGCGCAACGACACAACAGCGAACCGATGCTGTCAATATAAAAATTCCCGCAGGGATTAATGAAGGCCAGACTGTTCGTTTAACAGGCGAGGGCCATGCTGGCAGCCACGGAGCCGGTTCCGGCGATTTATATTTAACGGTTCATATTGCTCATGATCCAAACTTTACGCGCAAAGGCACCGATGTTCTCGCAGCAACATCCATCACATTTTCACAGGCAGCGCTTGGCGCAACCATCAATGTTCCGACGCTTGACGGTGTTGTTGCCGTAAAAGTTCCGCAAGGCGCAAATGCGGGAACAGTGCTTCGTCTCAGAGGCAAAGGCGCGGTCAAACTCGGTTCCAACAGCCGCGGCGATCATTTACTGGCGGTCAATGTCCAAACGCCACAAAAGCTTTCAAAAAAGGCAAAGGAACTGTTTCAAGAACTCGGGAAAGAGGGGACGTAATTTGTTCTCAACGCGTGTTTGTGGTATAATTGTTTCGTTGTAACACAAAACAAACCATCCCTCTCGGTCTCCCTCGTCCTTCCCTCTCCGCCGAAGGCGGATCGGGTTCAGCAGGGGAGATGATCGAAGGTAAAACCCTCCATGCTCACACTTGTCGGGGCAATAACCGCCCAAAGCGCCACAAACCTTATGTCCACGGTCAACTGGCAAAAGCCGACGTGGGATATGTTTATTATTCTCTTTTTTCTCATATCTGCATTTGTCTACGGCATCTCGCTTGGACGGGAACGGATCTTCGCCATCATGGTTTCAATCTATATGGCGCTTGCCGTTGTTGCGACACTACCGAAAGTTCCATCGACCCAAAGCCTGTTCTCTGTGCAATCGGCGACTTTCCTCGGCATCTTTTTCGTGGTTGTTATTTTACTTTCGCGTTCCGCATTGTTCCAAACCAGCGATGAAAAGGGAAGTATGGTTCAGGGGCTTCTATTTTCGATTCTGCATGTCGGACTTCTTATTAGCGCTACATTATCGTTTTTGCCAAAAGAGGCGACAAAAGAATTTTCGGAACTGACGCAAACATTGTTCCTGCGCTCACCAGCGTTGTTTCTTTGGATCATTGCCCCAATTCTTGCGACGTGTATTTTTGGGCGGAAAAAGCGCGAGAAGAAGTATAAATATGAGGTATAGAGATCGTTACACCTTATTAGCCCTTTAGCTATAGCCATGTTAAAACAAAATGTCACATTTGATATACTAACCGTCCTTTAAATTTCAGCAGAAATATGGTATCATAACGGC
>CAYINT010000018.1:0-15879 GCA_964364875.1 uncultured Gammaproteobacteria bacterium
TCAACAATCAACAAGCAATGGACAACGAAGGCCGGAGCGATTCGGTCTTTTGGGATGAGAGGAATTACCCTTTTCGCGAAAAGGGTAATAGGTGCCAATCATAGCGATTTGGGTCTTGCCTTCGCCGCCAAAAAAGGGCTAGACCATTTGATCAAAGGGTCAAAGGGTGTTTCTTGTATTTTCTTCGAAAAGGGAGTATGGTGAGGATAGTTACTTAGGCCTCTTCCATAATTAATCTCCCCATTATCCGCCGTTTGGCTTGATCGTGTAGTTCCACTCCCCGTGAAATTCATCTCGAATGATATTCAGTCTCTTCATTTCTTCATCGCTTACCTTCACGCCGGTCGGATAGATGTTTTTGTCAACCACGGCAGTCACGGTTAATCCCTCTTGTGTTTTCGTGTGAGAGAGCAACTCGATGATCGTCTCAAGGGAGGTGAGCGGTTTTCCTCTCCAATTGATCGATATATACGAAAACAGCCTGTGCTCGATCGTGTTCCACTTGCTGGTTGCCGGCGGTACATGAGCGACAGTGATCGAAAGCCCCGTCTCATTCACAAGCCGTTGCAATTCTTTCTTCCACAACCGGTTCCTGACTCCGTTTGATCCGCCTCCATCGGAGGTACTGAGCAGCTCTTTTTTCTTCCGGTACAGTCGTTTCCCGACAGTCTTCCACCATCGCCTGATTGATTCAACCGCAAACGCGGCGGTATCGTGATCAATGCCTACATTCACGAAGCCGGCGTTCTTTACCATATCGTACACGCCGTACGGCGCAGCTTTTCCATCGGAGAGATTTTTAAAATCATAGACGTTGACGACGGTGTGTTGTCCTTTCGGCTGCCACTCTCTGCCGTTGTTTTTAAAATTGCCGATCAATGCTTTTTTCTTGCAATCGACTGATATGATCGGATTCCCTTTCCTTTCAAATATTTCGCATGTTTTTTTGATGTATTGAAATTGCTGATCGCGGTCAGGGTGTGAGACTCCTTCGATATTTTTCTTGTTGGCTTTCAGTGAGAAGCCGAGAGAAGAGAGCACTTCCGCCAGTGCTGATTTTTTAATCGTGTGTTTTTTCTTTTGAAGCGTGTCGACAAGGTGCGCGAGTGATTTTGTCGTCCACTGCACGAGACTCATAGGATCTCCTTTTGGTTCCACTATTCTCTCGAGATCAGCAACAAGGGTCGCGTCTTTCTCTATAAGCTTCTTTCTTCCTCCTCCGGGCTTTCGAACCCTTTCTTTTGCCCATGCTCCGATATCGGGCCGGTGTGATTCGCCAATTCCTCTTCGTATCGTCTTTCTGTCCGATCCGGATTCTCTTGCAACAATGCTGATGCCCCCAAAACCGATCTTTTCAGCTTCTGTGCCGAGATATATTCTCCACTGGAGTTCATTCAGTGTCGTATGAAGGACGGCGTACTGCTCCTGTGTTGTCATATGAAGAGTATACCATATGTGGGGGAGTTAATTGTGGAAAAGTCCTTATTAACCATCAATATATGAAGAAACTTTTGACGGGAGTTTCTCTTGCAGCTATTTTACTTGGCACGTTTTTTCTTTCCGTAAATCCGGCTTCAGCACATCGTTCGGGATGCCACCGATGGCATTCCTGTCCTTCAGACTCGGGCAGTTATTCGTGCGGAGACTTAGGATACACGAGCGGATGTTTTACATATGCTCCTTCAACAACCTACACGCAGCCGACACAGCCAATAAAGACATCAAATCCTGTCAGTTACTTTGTCGGCAAACCCGATACGTATGCGCAACTTTTCAAGTGTAAGGTCGTTGGCAATTGCAATAGTTACATTTACCATCTCAAGGGCAGTAAGTATATCAGAGAGATGTCGTTGAAGAATAAAGAGTGTTTTACATCGGCGGCTGTTGCGAAAACAAAAGGGTTCCGAAAAGCCCGAGCAAGATGATTCAGGGTATCAAAGCAACGCCAGGCAAGAACTGGAGCGTTCCAGTTCTTCTTGTATTTTTCGTCAAAAAGAGGTAGGGTGAGGGCGTATGACGACGGGAAATTTGAAGAAATATATCGTGCTTGGAGTTCTGACTCTGATCCTGCTGTTCACAAGTCCAGCTTTTGCGGCACAAAAATGTTTGATCAAGGGAAATGTTTCGAGATCGAAAGGAATTGTAACCAAGATTTATCATCTCCCTGACACGCGGTACTACAAATCCACAAAGATTGTTGCGAAAGAAGGGGACAAGTGGTTTTGTTCTGAAAAAGACGCAAAGAAGGCAGGGTTTCGGAAGGCGAAGTAGAACATTCGTTTCGGCTTGATTAAGAACGGCAACCCTGCTATAGTGTTTTTATGGCGAAGAAACCAGTATTCTTCATTGCAACAAAGGCCAAGAAAGAACCCGCGGTGGTCACTTTTTATACAAAAAAAGGAGAGCGGGTTACTTTTGATGCTGTGAAAAAAGTCCGAACCAAAGAGGGCGTGCAGTTTTATGCTGAACCTGGCAAGTCGAGAAAGCAGTAATGGCAAAGAAGCAAAAAGTTGCGTCAATAGATTTTCAAACAGGCATCGGAACAATCATCCCAGCCACGCAAGAGTCCTTTCGAGAAGGGTTTGATGCTCAGACACGAAAAGAAGAAAAGGAATCACTCATCACATTTCGTCAAACTCTGGGTGAAAAACTCGACACCCAGCTTTCAAAGGATGACCAATTCCCGACAGATCGGGAAGTTTTTGTGAATATCATACAAAACTTTGTAGCGCAAAAAGAGTACGCTCGTCGCGATATCGATAACATGGCAAAAACAATACTCGATGTTTTTAAGGGCAGATTCTATAGAGATGATAGCCAAGTAAAAACACTTCTCGTCAGTAAAAGAATGGACGGAAGAATCCCGATTAACTTTGCATATGTTGCTGTCACCGAAGTAAAAGACAGCAAAGACGTTGAGGCAATCAAGGTTTCTGGTCTCGAACGCTCCGTTACGTACTACCACGAACTGAGAAGCCAGGGTAAGATATAAACTTCCATACCCGCAGTTGACGCTCTATTCGAATGGCATTAGAATAGTATTCGAATACCACGCATTATCATTCCATGACACAAAAAGTACTCAAAGTCGGCACTTCAGCCGGACTCTCCATTCCAAAAGAAGCGATGCGCGATCTGAAGCTTCGTATTGGCGAACATATGACGTCGCATTGGGATGCGCGCACCGGGACGCTTTCATTTCGGCGTGCTGGAAAACCGGTGGTTGACAAAGAGACTGTGGAGTGGACAGAGCGGTTTGTCGAACGGTATAAACCGGCGCTGAAAGCATTGGCAAAACGGTAGTGCGGTTTCTTTCGGGCCTCGCTACGATTACGGATGAAGAGATCGAGCGCATCCAAGAGCGCTTGAATGACCGTCCGAGAAAGAAGTTGAACTTCCTCACCCCAAACCAAGTTCTCCACAGCTCTCTGGAAGGGGGTGGTGCACTCAATCCTTGAACTCGGCGCCGTACTTTTCATACAACACGTGTCCAAAATGCGCTAAAGTGGACGGAAAAAACTCTGTCGCGCTTTTTGCGCAGGTGGGCTGATCGTATCCATGCTCCTGTGGGGCAGTGAGAAAGAGTATGTTATTATAACGTACTAACACTGTTATAACATAAAATATGAAGCGCAAAATCATCAAAGCCGGTAATTCACTGGCAGTCACCATTCCCGCGGAACTGATGCATACGTTTGGGTGGCGCGATGGAACGCGCGTGGATGTTCAAGCCGATACGAAGCGGAAGCGTATGGTGATAACGAAGGCGAGGAAGCACGAGTAATTACTTATGAAGAATGTTTTTTTCCATAACGCGGGTGGCGCCACCCGCGTTATGGCTAAGAGAACTCGTCGTGACAAAACTAGCAACCCACAAAGACATCCAATCCGCCCTCAAAAAACTCTCCTCACCAGCAAAGGCAAAAGCCTCGGCCTGGTTTTTTAAGACCGACAAAGGACAGTACGGACACGGCGATATATTTCTTGGTGTGACTGTTCCTGACCAGCGGAAAGTTGCGCGAGTGTTCCGCAACCTTCCAATCAAAGATATTGTCGCGCTGCTCAAAAGCCCGATCCATGAACATCGGCTGACCGCGTTGTTTATCCTTGACTATGCGTACAAAAAAGCATATGCGGGGAAAAAAGCAGGAATTGTCAAAGCATACCTTGCGCACCGAAAGTACGTGAACAATTGGGATTTGGTGGATTCTTCGGCTCCGCAGATTCTTGGAAGCTGGTTACTCACGCATCCTCGTTCCATTCTGTACAAACTTTCCGCTTCCAAGAACCTTTGGGATAAACGCATCGCGATAGTGACCACCCAAGCGTTCATGCGGAACGGAGAATTCCAGGATACGTTGCAGATTGCAGAACTTCTGCTCAAGGACACGCACGATCTCATCCGTAAAGCTACAGGCTGGATGTTGCGCGAAGTCGGGAACCGAAATCCCAATGTTTTGAAAACGTTCCTTTTACAACACGCACGCCATATGCCGCGGACTATGCTGCGCTACGCAATAGAAAAGTTCCCGCAAGATGAAAGAAAGCGGTGGTTGCAAACATCTTGACAGCAAGCAGACAGAGCGGTACTGTTGTCCTGTCTTTGGCACTTCCCGGCTCATGGAGGGCTTTAACCGTGAACATGTGGCACGGCATGTGGCTGTTGTCAGCACTCGGGACGATCCTGCTCCTTTTCAAGTGGTACGGAAGAAGGCCAGATCGTAGGCTAACCGCCGCAGCCTTCCTCTTCGTGTTTGTCAGCGGGTACTCTCTCCATGACGCGCATGCCAACTCAGTGGTTACGCGACTCCTCGTTGGCCTCACGTGGTGGATCGTAATCGCGTTTCTGATCGGAAGCGCTACCCATCACCGCATGTCGCGACACGGGCAGTTGCGGAAAAGCAGAACGAACGCACAATCCGCGGGAACACTGACGGACGAGACGTTTGTTGCTTCGATTGGTACGTCGAAAGGTGCGGCGTGCCAGCGAGGTACAACCTCGGCACACTGACTCGTCGTTCCAGGGAAGGAGGGGGAACATGCAGGCTGTTTCATGGATTGCCTGTGCTGCCGCGGCATTTCTCGCGGCGCTCGTGGTAGTCATCGGCCGCCACTTCAGTTTTCGCCTTGGCTTGCTCCGCTGGCCGTTTGGCATGGCCATCGTGGCAACGGTCGGCACGCGGCTGTTCCTGCCGGACGCACCTGGCGCAAGCTTCGTGATCGCACTCATCTCGATCGGGACGAGCGTCGGTGTGCTCGTTCTCGATATGGAGGTGTTCGGCGGAACGCTGGCTGACGAGCCACGCTGCGAACCTTGACGCAGTTGATGGCCGTCGAGACGCACACACGAACCGAGGGTGGCTTACGCAACAGAGCCGCCCTCGCTGTCTTTTGTATGCGTGTAACGGGGACACATGTTTTCTTTGTTCATCATACTTGCGGGCATAGCGAGAAGGCGTTAGGATGGTGCCAACGCGGTGTTTACCGCTCACGACAGGGGGGCAATCATGAGCTGGAAAGACACGGAAGGCCACGTGCACCTTACATGGCGCGATGTAGAGGAGCTTGTCGATCGGCTCATCAGCAGCCTTCATGGGAAGACGTTTGACGTGTACCTCATCATCGCGCTTGGCGGTCTGATCCCGGGCGGTTTGATCGCCAAATGGCTCAATCACAAGAGGCTTATGGTCGCGTGCATCACGCTCTATAATGAAGACGAGCAGCGACTTGAGCATCCGCTCGTGCTGGAGTTCCCGGCGGAACCGCTGCTCACCGGCCAGGAAGTGCTTATTGTGGACGACGTATGGCACACAGGCCGCACCATCGCGCTGGTACGTAAGATGGTCAGTCGCGCGGGCGGTTTTCCCTCGGTGGCGACGCTCCACTACAAGCCACAGCAGTCTGAGGTGGAGGGCGCGCCGGACTACTATGTGGATGCGGTTGAGGACTGGATCGTGTACCCGTGGGAAGAACGCGATCACCCCGAGTTGACTTTTCGGCCGGAACAAGGAATGCGGGTGCGCATTCGGTCCGCATACCTCACGCAGATACGGTCGTGTGTTGGGCGCGATTTGGGGAGCATCGTGTTTACTGTGCAGGAGGTGACGGACGAAGGCGTTACCATTGCTGACAACCTTGACCGGATCCTTCAGATTCACGGTGGTCAGGATCGCATCTTCCCCACACACTGGCTCGAGCCGGCCTAGTGCTCATCAGACGCCGACGATCAGTCTGAATGGAGAGGGAGCACGATTATGCCATTTGGCACAGGAACGTCTGTCCGTGTTGCACCGGGATTTCCCGTCTTGCTGCACACGCTGACCGAGCGCGATCTTGGAGAGGAGACACTGACCGTAGCGGGCAGGAAGCCGAACGGCGTCACCGTTTTGGATTCCACCGGCGCACTTGTCAAGACGAGGCAGGGGACGAAACTCGTCAGCGAGAACGACTGGCTCGTGTCGGCCGAATGAACATTCACTCCCGCACCAACGGGAAGCCGTGGTTTGGGGTTTACAGCGCGGGGGATGACCACGTGGTCGTCCTCCGCCGCAGCACCCTGTTCCCGATAGAAAAAATCTGGTAGTATTGCGGTATGAAACGCTGCGTTCCCTACATTTTTATTGTTCTTGCCATTCTCATCGTGGCCGGCATTGTGCTTGCCTTCCGCAAACCTCTTGGTTCCACAAAAACAACAAACACATCCGTCATAACCAATATGGGAGCAAAGAGCGCTGCTAACTCTTTACTCACGAATACTGTGAATACATCCGCAGATTCTGCAAGCAATGACGCGCAGCTGGCCAAGCTTGCCGCATCACCGACAGCAACCGTGCAAACGGATAAAGGCGCGTTTACCATCAAATTGTACATTG
Source organism: uncultured Gammaproteobacteria bacterium (assembly GCA_964364875.1). Classification (GTDB taxonomy): domain Bacteria; phylum Patescibacteriota; class Patescibacteriia; order CAZCGY01; family CAZCGY01; genus CAYINT01. The sequence continues at coordinate 6,873 of CAYINT010000018.1, forward strand.
CCGACGCGCCCAATCTCACAAAAAACTTTCTTGAACTTGCCAAAAGAAGCTATTACGACAATCTGATATTCCACAGGGTTATTCCCGGCTTTGTCATTCAGGGCGGCGATCCAAATGGCAACGGAACCGGCGGACAGAGTTCCACAGGAACCGGCCTGGCGGATGAGCCGGGCGCTCTGAAATTACATCATGTGCGCGGCGCGGTTGCGTGGGCAAAATCATCGTTGCCCAACTCCATCGGCAGCCAGTTTTACATCGCGCTGGACGATCTGGAACAACTGGACGGCTCGTATTCCGTGTTCGGCCAGGTGGTGACAGGCATGGATATTGTTGACGCTATCGCAACTGTTCCAACTGACTCCAGTGACAAGCCCGTGACGCCGGTGCATATTATCAATGTGACAATCAACGAATAACAAAGTTCTGCTAAAGCATATTGTTCGACCAGAAACCAGCGGAACGGGTCGGAGTGGAGAACTATCGTTCTATGTTTAGAACACCCCCGCGGCCAGCTGGCATGTTTGGAACTACACTGATAGTAACCTGTTGCGCAACAATGCAACACCCAAAGAAAAGTCTGAATATTGTTGCTTTTTTGTGAGTTTAGGACTACAATAAAGTTGATCAATTCGTCAACTGTAAAAACACTGCATTATGTCAAACCAAAAAGAACATACCGAAGAATTCACGCTTGACGGCGATAAAGTTCTCGCAAAAGTCAAAGAACTGATTCGGGAAGGGAATGTCCGCCGGATTATCATCAAAAACGAACACGGCGATACGCTGGTTGAATTTCCGGTGACGATTGGCGTGGTCGGCGCGCTGCTTGCTCCGCCGCTTGCCGCAGTCGGCGCGCTTGCTGCGCTGTTGACCAAGTGCACGATTGTGGTCATCAAAAAGTAATGGCAAAACGATTCGGCGCGGGAATCCACATCGCGGTCAAAAGGGGCGAAAAGTATTTAGTGCTCAAGCGTTCCGCCGATGACGAGGATGATCCCGAATACTGGGACATGCCGGGCGGAAAGCTTGAAACTTGGCGAAACGCCCGTACAGGCAGCGAGGCGGGAACTAAAAGAGGAAATTGGCTTCAGCAACATGCGTTTTAATGCCAGACCATTGTTCCACACAGCATCATGGTGGGGAGACCAGTGGTCAATTGAACTGTATGTGGTAGCACAGGTTCCGTGCGGCTAAGTTCCGAACACACTATCTATCATTGGGTGACGAAAAAGGAATTGTATGGGCTGCGGTTGAGCGATGTTCACATCAAAGCAGTGTGCCGGGTTTTGCATGGCAGACCGTGAAACTTCCGATCATTGGAATCGCAGTGAATTTCGTCCCCTGCACGACCGTACAGATAACAGCATCCGCTTTTTTGCGCATGCGGAAAAGGGGCGAGACTCACGTCCCACCCCCGCCGTGGCGTTCCCGCCACTGCAATGTTATGAGATCTTCGGAACACGCCGAGAGAAACGAGTGCGAGTCAAGCCGCATCGTTGGCCAGATCGCCAGCATCAGATGCCCGGTTTTCGGCCAGGCCTTTGTCAGATTTATGGCTGTCAAAAGGTCAGTGGTTTCGTCGAGAACACGGACGGTTCCGAGACTGATTGCCAGATACAAGGCGCTAGCAGCAGCGAATCCGTTATGGCGTATCTCAGCCATCAGCGGCCGTTTCTCCAGCGCAGCGTTGTGCAATACTCTGGCAAACCGGCTTGGCTTCACTTCCAGGTGAATGCCGTTCTTGAAGGTACCCATAGGACCCCCCATTCCTTGAGGGAGTTTTACGCCAAGCAGTGAAAGTTGTCAACCCAGCGTAATATTTCCGAGGACATGAATTCAAAAAGAAGTAAGCAACAAAGCGGTATTGTCGCAGCGCGGTGAATCGAGATTGACGTTTGTTTGACAACGCCGCTCTGTCTGCTATGCTGTATGTGTTCCTTAAACAAAGCGCAACGTATCAAGAGCGCGGGAATCTCTCGAGTTCATCAACGATGAAAAGAGAGAACGGGAACTAGCCCGTCATAACCTGCCGACAACCTGCGGAGCAGTCCTGAACCATATGGTGAGCGAAGCCGAACCATCGTTTCAGAACCTCCCCAAGGTGCCACCTCTAGCCTGACCACAGGAAAGATACTTCATCGTCGGCTGTATTCTTCCCATGTGGAAGAAGTTTTATTAATGCCAAAGAGCATGATTATTCCCAAAGCATACACCGTGGAAAGCGTGACCTCCGGCCATCCGGACAAAGTGTGCGATCAGATTTCTGATGCGATTCTTGACGCATGTCTTGCCGGTGATCCGAAAAGCCGCGTTGCCGTTGAAGCGTTTGGCACGCACGGCCATCTCATAGTCGGCGGCGAAGTAACGACAACAAGCGCGGTTCCATATCAGGAAATTGCGGAAAAGGTGTACCACGACATCGGGTATACGGAACCGATTGTCACGGAAGTGTATATCGCGCAGCAGTCATCAAACATTGCCCAGGGCGTTGATACAGGCGGAGCGGGCGATCAGGGTATTATGTATGGGTATGCCAGCGATGAAACAGAACAGTATTTGCCAAAAGCAATTGTGCAGGTTCACGCGCTTGTGAAACAGCTAGAAAAATTGCGCAGAAACGACCCGGTTTTTTCGTGGGTTCGGCCTGATGGCAAATCACAAATCACGATAATGAACGGAAGAGTGCATGCTGTTCTCGTGAGTACACAGCACACAGAAGATGTGGCGCAGGAAACAATCCGCCAGCAGCTTACGGAAAAACTTATCGCGCCCATTATCGGCGATCTGACTGGCATCGATATATTTATCAACCCGACCGGACTTTTTGTTCTTGGAGGATTTACAGCAGACACAGGGCTGACCGGGCGAAAGATCATGGTAGATACCTACTGTGGCCTTGCGCAGCATGGCGGCGGAGCTTTTTCGGGCAAGGATCCTTCCAAAGTAGACCGATCAGCAGCGTATATGGCGCGTTTTGCGGCAAAAAATCTTGTCGCGCAGGGTTTTGGCAAAGAATGTTTGATCTCCGTCGCATATGCTATTGGGCGCGCGGAACCCATGATGTTGGCGGCCGTCAACGAAAAAGGCGAAAGCTTGGATGATGTTCTGACAAAAAACTTTGACTTTCGTCCGCAGGCAATTATTGAACGCTTACAACTTTTACGCCCAATCTACCGGCAGACAGCAGCGTACGGCCACTTCGGCAAAAAAGGTTTGCCGTGGGAAGAAGTTTTGCCAAAGCTGTAAAATATCCCCCAAACGTTCCATGACAGAAACAGGCATGCTATACTTGGCTATGCTTTTGTTCCATGTTGTCACCATTTGACGCCATTATTCTCGGCATCGTTGAAGGGATTACGGAATTTTTGCCGATCTCTTCAACCGGCCATTTGATTCTCGCAAGCAAGTTGCTGAAACTTGCCGATTCGGAGTTTCAAACGACGTTTGAAATCGCGATCCAGCTTGGCGCGATCCTCGCCGTGCTTGTTGTCGCGTGGCGGCGGTTCCTGCAGTGGAATATCCTGAAACGGATTGTTGTCGCGTTTGTTCCAACAGCCGTGATCGGTTTTACGCTGTTTAGACTCATAAAAGAGTTCCTTTTACAGCAGCCATGGATTGTCATTTGGGCATTGCTGATTGGCGGTGTCCTGCTGATACTTTTCGAACAATGGTATGGGAAGCGGCAACACGTTCCGCAATCTCTCGAACAGATGTCGTACCGCCAGGCATTGCTCATCGGCTTTGCGCAATCCTTGGCCGTGGTTCCCGGCGTGTCGCGATCCGCTGCGACGATCGTAGCCGGCCTTGCTGTTGGCATGGAACGCACCGCCATTGTTGAGTTCTCGTTTCTCTTAGCTGTGCCAACCATTCTCGCGGCAACTGCGCTTGATATTTTTAAGACTCCGGCAAACGTTCTTCATGGCAACTGGAACATTCTCATCATCGGCGCGCTGGCCGCGTTTGTTGTCGCATGGCTTGCGATCCGGTTCTTCTTGCAGTTTGTGCGGAAACACACCTTTGTTCCGTTTGGCGTCTACCGAATTGCCATTGCACTCGTATTTCTTGTGTTGTTGACGACAGCGCTCCGGTTCTAGCAGGCAATATTGACGCTCAATAAATACGGGGACAGCTCTGCCGTTGGTGTTCTTCTTCTGCTTGACAAAAGCCGGTACTCTTCTACAATGGGTGTGACAAAGTACCTATGCGCAACGCCCTACGTTTCATCGCTCTGGGCATCATCGTTCTCGCAGGATTCAGCTCTGCGGGTGTTGTTGGTGCTGCAGAAGGCGTCACAGTCCCTGTACGGCATTTGCAGATTCTCCCTGATCCCGACGAGCGTGGCAGAGTGTTGGGCGTCAACACGACTATTCCCGCGATCACGCCGGTTTCTGCGCGCCGAGGGTCGTTTGGCATCAGCTCGCCGCGCGGTTCTGTTACCATCCGGCCGTATCGGAACTACACAGGCAATGTCTGGGCGCGGAAAGTGGATTTTGGAGAAGACTTGGGAATCATCTATGTCACGGCGCCTCTTGGCCCGTACGCGTTTGGCGATATCAAGGCGTATGACATGTATGGCGCAAAAGTCGCGGTGGAAAAAATCGGTGGAGCGTACATGCGTTCCGGAATCCGCGCCGATATCGCCGTTGATGCGGCAAGCAACGCGGTTTTCCTCGCGGCAGGACCGATATCCGGCAGTTCGGTATTCAGCGTATTTGAAATTACGCCGGTCGGTTCCATTCTTATGCAGCAACTTTCACTGCCGGCAAAAGCAACCAATCTTCGGTTGAGTATTCTCGCGACCAATGGAACGACGAACATTCTTGCGACGCCAGACGCGCGCCTGCGTTCCTTGCGCGCCTGGGAGTTTCGTCCGGAGAAGAATATGTTTCAGATGCAAAAAAACATGCAACAATCCGCTTTCCGTATCACACAACAAGGCATAGCGTCAAGGCCGTAGCTGTGTTCTTCGGGAAGAATGCGGGATAGGAAAGGAGAAGGGCGCGAACAACGACAGTTGGCGTTGTTTGTTGGGTGTGGTATGAATGACGTATGCCGACCATTGTCCATCTCGAAGACGATCCGTGGATTGCACGCGAGGTAGGCCAAGCATGTTCCAAGGCGGGATTTCGGTATATTTGGCTCAGCGAACCGCCGGACACGCTTGTTGATACCATCTGCAGCTACAAGCCGGATGGTGTACTTTCGGACATCAACATGCCGCGTACGAGCGGTCTTGTTGTTGTGCATGCACTGCGCTCCGATCCGCGAACCCGGTCGTTACCGATCATGCTGTACACAACGATGCAAAGCGACACGGTACGCGAGCAAGCATTTGCTGCGGGTGCAACGGATTTTTTTACAAAATATGCGACTTCGCCCGAAGACGTCGTTGCTGCACTCGTTCTCCTGATCGCACATCACGCGTAAACCACGCACCACGGCAAACAACGCTTCGCGCATTCCTGCATGCAAACGGCAGAGTTTTCGCAAACGGGAAAAAGAACGCGTTGTGTGCGCAGGTGAGTACTGATTTTTCCGGTCATTTCGAACCGACGAGCGCTCGCGAGAAGTGTGAGAAATCTCTGCGCCATGTCACGATAAGGAAGTTACGCTCAACGACGGGATTCCTCGTCTCCGCCCAAAGCGGATCCTCGGAATGACGGAGAAAAATTTTCGCAATGGTCGTTTCGAATCCCGCGAAGCGGGTAAGGAATCTCGCCGGATGTTTCGCAGGAACGCGAATCCCTCAGGACGTTCAGTGTCCTTCGAGGTGATCTTTGTGTATCTTCGCGTCATTCCTTGCAGGCGATCGCCGCAGGAGCGACCAATATATTCACAAAATATTCCACGTCACCTAAGGAAGTTGTTGCCTATTGCGCTACTCTTCTTAAATCGCAGAATAATGCTTTTGTTCCCGCTGGAGATACCGATAGATGAGAAGCTTTACACACTCGCTTGCTGCAAAGTAGAGGATGACGATGATAAAGAGCGCCGCCATTGCCCAAGCCTGTGGACGGGCAAAATGGAATTCGGTTTGGCCGATATGGGTAAACGGCAGGGTAATCGTAACGATGGCTGCAAGCACAGTCAACCAGAGAATGGGCGTGGATGGCCGCTTTGCTTTCCAAAAGACGCCCCGTGTCCTGATGGAAAAGAGGAAGAGGAGTTCCGTGAGGATACTTTCCAGAAACCACATCGTTTGTAAAACCTGCGGTCCGGAATGGAAAAACACGCCCAGAAACACGAAGTCAAATACCGTGCTGACAAGGCCGAGCAGCGTTGCAACAAGCGCAATTTTCTTCACGTCATAGCTTTTCGGGCGCTGGAGTTCTTCACTATCAACCGAGTCGGTGGCAACCGCAATCATCGGGAAATCCGACAGTAAATTGATGAGCAGAATCTGAATCGGCAGTATCGGCAGAAAATTGATAAAAAGCGACACAACAGCGATGGTGTAGAAGTTCCCGAAGTTGGATGCGAGCGTCGATTTAATGTACTTGGTCGTGTTGGCAAACACTTCGCGGCCTTCCTTGATGCCGTCGACGATAACATTCAGCCCCTTTTGCAGCAACATGATATCCGAGGCTTCGCGGGCGATATCGGAAGCGCTCTCCACGACGAGTGCGACGTTGGCGATTTTCAGCGCCGGAGCGTCGTTGATACCTTCGCCAAGAAATCCGACCTGATAGCGCTGCTGCAAAAGCTGGATGATGCGGTACTTTTGCTGCGGCGAAACACGGGCAAACACGGCAATGCGTTCTACCGCTTCCAGCTGTTCTACAGCAGGCCGCTCTTCCAGCTGGCTACCGGTCATGACGTCGTTTTCGTTTTCCACGAGCCCGATGGTTTTTGCAACCGCGCCGGCAACGTCAGGCCCGTCGCCAGTGAGAATTTTGATTGTGACGCCGAGCTGTTTTGCTTTTTCAACCGCATCTGCCGTGCTTTTTTTGACGGGATCCACAAAGGAAACAAGACCGAGAAAGCGCAGATCATGCTCATCCTCCTCATGGAGCGTACTGTCCGCGTGTTCCCGCAGTGCAAGCGCAAGAACGCGCCGTCCCTGCCTGCCCTGCTGATCAATCCAGTTCTCGACTTCGGGCTGCAGATGATGCGCAAGACCGCTGCACAGGGGCAGGATCGTTTCTGCAGCGCCCCGGACAATAAGCGTGAACGTTCCATCCGATGCTGCCGTGAGCATCGTGTTGCGGCGGCGTTCTGGCGTAAACGGAAGCTCTGCGATCTGGCGAAACCCGTTAACCTGTTGCTGCTGTTCCGAATCAAGCGCATCCCACAAGGCGCGGTCAAACGCATTGTTGACGTCTTTCTTTCCGCTGCTTTGCGGAGAACCCAGTGCGGCAAGAAACAACGCATGGTGCGGGTCTGCAGCGTAGGTCTCTGCAACCGTCAGCCTGTTTTCGGTCAACGTCCCCGTCTTGTCAGTGCACAGTACGTCAATGCTGCCGAGATCTTCAATCGCGGAAAGCCGTTTCACGACAACTTTGTGTTTTGCAAGGCGCAGAGCGCCGCGTGACAGGGAAAACGTCGTCACCACAGGCAACGCTTCTGGGATCGCGCTCACGGCAAGTGCAATCGAAAAAATGAAAAACTCGCCAACCCGAACGTCTCCGCCCTTAATGATGAGATTAGCGAAGAACATGAGCGCGATGGTGATGACGACCAATCGAAGAATGAATGAGCTAAAGCGACCAATGCCGGTCGCGAATCCGCTGACGCGTTTTGTTTCGGTAACAAGTTTTGCAATCGTGCCGAGCGCGGTTTCTTTTCCCGTGGCCACAACAATGCCGATTCCTTTTCCGCTGACGATTGTTGTCCCGGAAAAGCCGAGGTTTACCGCTTCGTACAGTTCTGACGCAGGCTCTGCCATCGCGTCGCTGATTTTTCTCACAGGAACCGACTCGCCGGTCAGTACCGACTCATCGACGCTGAGATCGGTCACGTCGACAAAACGGACATCGGCCGCAAGCAGATCGCCGGGCTCTGCAACAAGTACATCACCGGGAACAAGCTCTGCACTTTCGACGAGAACATTTTTCCCTCTGCGTTTCACATGGCAGCGCTGGACGACAAAGGACTGCAACAGGCGCAGAGTCCGCTCCGAATGATATTCCTGGTAAAAACCAATGGCCGTGTTGATGACGATAAAGAGCGTGATGAAAAAAGCGTCCGTTGTTTCACGCAACAAAAGCGAGACCAGTGCGGCAAAAAACAGCAAATACACAAACGGCGATCGAAACTGCCGTCCGAGAATCTGCATCCACGTCACGCTGGAACCGCGCACGACGTTTTCGCCGTACGTTTGCAAACGGTGCTTGGCTTCACTGTCGCCCAACCCTTCACGCGATGTCGCAAACGAGCGGAGTATGTCGTCGGAAGATTCTTGCGTGAGATGACCGAGTTGGAGTGCCATGTTTTTTGCTGGGGCAAGGGGTACGGGTAGAATATATTCTGCCCCGACAATATGCAGAGTGTAGCACAACAAGCCGAAAACGCGGTATACTCTGGTCATGTTCACACTTCTTACCTTCGACGTCGGTGGCAGCAAGCTCCGCATCGGTGTCAGCCATGACGGCAAAAAACTTGCGGCAACAGCTGTCCACCCAACCCCCAAACGTTTTGCCGACGGTATTCGTTTGTTCCGGTCAGTTGGAAATGAGCTTCGCCAAGGAAAGAAAATCACCAGCATTGCCGGCGGGATTGCAGGGCCTCTGGACGCGAAGAAAACTATGCTTGTGAACAGCCCGCATGTTCGCGGCTGGATTCGCAAACCGCTTGTCAAAGAATTGCAAAAAACGTTCCAGTGTCCTGTAACGCTCGGGAACGACTCAGAGCTCTGCGGTCTTGGCGAAGCGCACTTTGGAGCAGGCAGGGGCAGTTCCATCTTTGCCTATATCACGGTCAGCACCGGTGTTGGCGGGGCTAGGATCGTTTATGGCAAAATTGACCGTTCTGCTATGGGATTTGCGCCTGGCCATCAGGTGATTGATGC
>CAYINT010000019.1:0-15314 GCA_964364875.1 uncultured Gammaproteobacteria bacterium
ATAATCCCCGCGCGCAGTAAGAGATGAAGGTGCTTGCTGACCGCTCCCGAATGAATGCGCAGGAGAATCAGGAGATCGCGGTTTGTAAGTTCCTTTCGCATGAGTTGTTGCACAATAAACAAGCGTCGTTCGTTGGCCATGGCTTTATACAGCAAGGCCAGAAGACGAAACTGCGGGTGGGTATGCATAATACGGGTACTTAATGATAAGTCCCGTCAGTAGTAAGTTTACAACAGATGAAAAAACGGTGCAACCGCTTTCTCTAAAGGTTCACCTTTTGTTCAGATGGTGCTGTTCATGATTGAACTTCTGAACAGAAGGTAATTTTATCCTAAACGGCACATTACCGAATCGGCTTGCCACTTTCCCAGAGGATGTCGAACAGGTTCTGGAACACTTTGACAAGACTTGGATTTTTCACTTCAATAATCATCGGCTCGACAATGGAATGCAGTATGATGCTTTCCTTTTCAAAAATGTTAAAATTTCCGGTTTTTGCAACGCGCTTTTCCACAAGACGATACTCATGAAGATCGGGATATTGTTTTTTTAAACTCAATTCCCACTCATCACGTCCGAAGATGATCATTTTCCATTTAATTTTCTTTTCAATGCGGATTGCAAAAAATTTCTTGAGGTCAGGTTCCATATATTCCGCCCATTTTTTTCCTAACATGGAACCCGCTACGTAATCGGTTGATCCTTTGGGAAGACGGCGCACGGAGTCGAGCCAAAAGCGCCGGTAGGATTCCACACCCTCATACACACTGATCTCCGGAGATTTACCTTTGATCAGATGATGGAGTTGCGGAGTGAGCTCGTGTGCTGTATCGAGTTCTGCCTTTGCTCGCCGCACAAACAGTTCCGGATCGGTCGGTGAAAAATGCGCGATGTTGTGTTTGGTGAATTTCCAGGCAAGTTTTTTGTCAATCAACCGGTCAAGCGATTCATAGACAACGCTGCGATGCAGGCCGGTTTTTTTGATAATCTCTCCGGTTCCTGATTCCCCAAGTCCGGCAAGTGCCAAATAGACCCGGGCTTCGTTGATGGGAAGGTGCAAATCCTGCAGCTGGCCAAGAAGTTTTGTGTTCATATTCCCAGTATACGAGAAAAAGAAGTTTACGGAAAGGAAGAAATGCCGATGGAGAAATGCCGGCTCTTGACATATTTTTGAATCAGGAGTAGTATGAAAAGTCATCGAAAAAAGATGACAAAACAGAAGTGACCCTTGACAACAGGAGAAAGTGTCATGAAGGATTCTTCACAACGGGGGAACATCATCCGGGGCGTGCTTGCTATCATGGATGACCTTTCCGAGCACGAGCTCACTGCTGTTCTTGATGGTATACGGCGAAGAGGCTTGGAACAGTTCCAAAACATACTGCTCCTTGCCCTCGAAGGTGCAAGTGTACAGTTCCGATCTATGTTTCTCGCGAATGCCCGAGAATTATGGCCAGAATCAGTCCAGGACCCAGAGCCCCCATCAAGCGTTTTTGTTGAGTTTGGGCCCTTCATCACAGCAGTTCCTGATGAGCTGCGTGCTTGCATCCTCCGAGAGCTGGAGTACCTTATGCGGCAATGCATTACAGGGCCTTCTACTCTAACAGGCTGGGCGAGATTGGCGCCCTACCTCGTCGAAGCGGTCCGCAACGGAAGAGACGGACTGACCTTGGAGGAACTACGGGATCCCGACGATCGGTATCATGAGGGAAGGGTACGCAGGTCTCTCGAGATCATTCGTGAAAAGTTCGCCCTGTACTATCAAGACCACGGTGTGCGCGGCAACCTCAAGGTGCAGATCACGACTGAAGGGCAGATTCAATACGCACTCAGGAAAGTCCTAACTGATGCAACAATGGAGGAATAGAGTCATGAACCGTATCGTTCTCGTAGTTGCGTTACTCGTTGTTGCAACGACTGCTCACGCTCAGAACTTCGTCCACGTCCGGTACACACACAAGGACGGTGCAGCGAAGGTATTCGGTGGAGTCTGGGTGCAACAGGACTCCATCGTCGGTCCGGTCGGCGTGTGGGGCTGGGTGCAGTCTGACCCGCGCTACTCCGAGGCATACGCCGGGCCCTGGATCGCACCGACTGCGTGGTTGCAGGTCGGGATTGCGTACGGGCAGGAAAGCGTAGTACATCCTGCTCGGTATGCCGGCTTTCTCTGGGTAGGAAACAACCATCTTTCCAGTTTCACGATTTGGGAAGACGGCGGCACAGGAATGTTTCTGCTCAACAGGTCTGCGTACAGTGTTGGAAAGTTCCACATCGGCACGTGGACGGACAACGGAGCGGGAGTTTGTCCGGAAGTACGATTCAGTCCGACGGCAACCATCACAGTCTGGGGCGCGAGAACGCTCATTGGGTTGCGAAACTCGGATCCAACGACGCGGATTGCACTGGACTATCAGTTCTGATCTTTCTACCGGTTGAGGGGTACCGTGCAACGTTTGTTCCCGCAAGCGTGGCAAAACCCCCTCTCCTATTCTAACCATAGCAACGACAGTAACGACGTTTTGATTTTTCTCTAAAGATCAATATGTGCATGTGTTCTAAAAAGTTGGCTTTACAGTTCTCGACCATCGTGGTTGACAAAAATACCATGCCGCTCTATCATGTAGTGTTTTAGTATTATTATTCAGAGCTTGCCAAATGGCAAAAAGTATGCTACAGTTAGTTCAGAAAGGGTCTCTCAATGGCGAGCGATATGCATACAATCCTCGGTTTTCCTTACGGAAACGAGAAATTTTTCTATAGTATTCAGTAATATAATGGACATCCAAACACTCATTGAAGGCAATATTGTTGATCTTCTCGGGCTGCAAAACCTGCAGGAGAAAGAAAAAACCGAGCTCCTTACACAGCTTGGTGAGGTTGTGCAAGAACGCATGACCGATCGTATTTTAGAAAGCCTTTCCGAAGAGGATCGCGCGAAATTTGACGACTTGCTTGAAAAAAACGCTTCCGAGGTGGACATTAACGCGTTTTTGCAATCAACAGTGAAGAATCTCGACCAGATGGTGACCGAGGAAATGCTTGTGCTGAAAGCGCAAATGGTTGATGATGCGACAACGTTGCGTAAAATCGCTGCTGCACAAGCCTAACAATTACTACTATGGCAAGACGAGAAGTCAGGAATAGAGAGCGCGAACAACCGTTTGAAGACGAACGGGGATTAGAAATCGGACGCGAAGATGAACGTGCCCAACGTCGAAAAGAGCGTGAAGCGGCGCACCGACGCCGACATGGCGGTACAGGCTCAGAACCATCCGTTCCAGGTACCGATGCGGTGCCGGAAACAACGGATACGTCTACATCTATCGCTCCGGACGCTGTTCCCGAAGCGGGGCACGATGTTCCCGTTGACGTTCCGCATGGCGAAACTGCTGCTCAAGAAGGAGAACAAACTGATGAAGCAAATGTTCCTGCCGGTGCTGGCTCTGAAATTACTTCTCCTGCGACAGAAGCCGTGAGTTTTAACAAAGGCGACCATGTTCGTATTTCCGACGGACACGGCGGATTTGATGCTGGGTGGGAAGTGCAATATGTCAGCGGAAACGGAAGCGAAGCGCAAGTGTACATCAAAAAGACAGTCGGACAACAGACTTTTGATCACTTAATTCCGCTTGATACATTACGCAAATGGCAGGAAGACACGGGTGTGCCCGATGTCTCGCCGGGTGTCCCCGAAGGCGCGGATGACGCCGGTGGCACAACACAAAGGCTGGAAGACGAACTAGCACGATCACTTGAAGAAATGTCCGATGAGGAACTTAATGCTGAACGGGCGCGTTTGTATTATCTCAAGGAAGAAACGGCCGAGGATACAGCACGGGCAAAAGAAATTGACCGAATTTTATATGAGCGCCAGAAAGCTCGCACTGCTTCTCCCCAAGCGCCTGCAGTGCCAGATACCACGCCTCCTGCTGAGACGCCGAAGCCCGATGATGGAACAGAACGCAAGGCACGTTTTGGCATGTTTGATGATGGTGAGTTACGAAGAATGGCAGCGACATTGCGGGAGAAGATAGAAAAAGCAAAGCCTAACGCGCCGAATCGCGCCGAGCTTGCAACTAACCTCGCAGCAGTTCAGAACGAATTGCGTCTTCGCAGTGAAGAGCGACGTCAGGGAAAGCAAGGTCGGGCACAAAGACCGGCAGCAGGGCGTTTTACCGGGACAGAAACTAATCAACGAACCCCTTCCGAGGCAGAGGCGCAGAAGACTGGCCTTGAACAGTTTGCCGAGAAACTTGATGATCCAGCATTTCTTGAACAGCTGCGAACAGGTTCAGCAGCCGATGTTGATGGTTATGAGACGCAACTTGACGATGCATATGCAACAGTCCAAGCCGAGGGTTGGAAAGAGAACACGCAGCGAGAATATCAGCGTCTGAAAGCGAAGCTCGCCGATCTTCGCCAGGAACGATGGCAGGCAGAAGCGGCTGCGCAAGCGGAGGCAGAGAAGAGACAGGCGGCAGAGCGTCACCGCGAGCATACCCCGCAGCTTGATGAGGCAGTCAACGAAGCGCGCGCGGCGTACGCAAAAGCATTGCGGACGAAAGTGCACGCGTTTATCGGCGTCAAAAAGGATGAAGAGGTCAACCGTCTGCATGATGAATATGTCCAGGCAATGGATGCACGGTTGCAGCACACGATTGACATGGTCAAACGCGGCTTTGAAGGCAAAGACCTTACGGATCCGGACGTGCAGAAAAAACTTGGTGATCGCCTGATCTGGGTTACACAAGCAGGCCGATTGCGCGAAGAAACCGCATTCCGAAGAGATTTGCGGGAAGCAAATGAAAAAAAGGCATCACGCTGGATCCAAAAAGCTTTGGCAAAAAGCGCAAAGGCGCGTTTGTGGACGGGTTTGGCAATGACGGGAAGCGCGATTGCGTTGGGGTTTTTTGGAAGAGGCGAACTCGCTGCGGCGATTCAGGCAGCGAGAACGCCGCTTGGAATTGCCGGAAGCGTCACCATGGCCGATGCCGCATGGCAGCTTATCGAGTCAAGCCATGGCGCGATGAAAAAAAGGACGCAAGCGGAGATTGATGCCATGAACGATCCGGATGAGATCCGTAAAATCCTCGCGGCGCACGAATGGAAGTATGCCCGATTTATGACCCAGGAGTTTGGCAATCGCTCTGAATTCCATCTGCCGAAATTCGATCGGACAGCAAAATTAAAGATACGACGGCATGAGGCGACATATGACGAAACGGGCAAAATGCTGATGGCTCGGTATGACCTGCTGATGCGGGAAAGGATCCAGCAGGATATTCGCACGCAACTGCAGCAAACCGGCGGGAACGTTGATCAGGCAGTTGCTGGCCGAGCAAAGCACTACGCAGTCCGGCAAGAAGAATTAGGATCATTGCGCGAACGCGGCAAAAAAGAACGGCGCATGGCTATTGGTAAAATTATCGCAAATACGCTTGCCGGCATTGCTTCTGCGCTGACAATCAACCGTTTTGGCCATCATGGCCACAAACCTGAGGAGCCCCAGGGAGAATTTCTCGGTCACCGTATGGGCATTCCAGTTGATGAAAATGATGCGCGTAATATGGGTATGCCTGTGGATGGCCATGGTGTTGAACATGCGGGAAGTGCTGCAACTTCTGAAGCGCCTGGTACTGCAGTTCCCGACACTTCCCATGTGGACACTAGCGCTGTTCCCGACACATCACATGTTGACACCGGAACTGTCCCTGACACCTCCACGGCGGCAGGACATGCGCCGGTTCCCGAAGCTGCTGGCCACGCAGATCTCTATGCGGGTCAGGACGCCGATGCAACGATTCGCGCGGAAGACGGCATCGAGCATGCCCTGCGCCGGCAATTGGAACATTTTGATGTCGCGAAACAATTCGGCTACACCGGACCGGATAATCATGACGCGCTCCATGCATGGTCCGGCGGTGAGGCGCATCGAATCGCGCTCCATAACTCGATTACTGATCCGGCAACCGGCATTGAACATTCGATTATTGACGTGAAAACGGGAACCGAGCAATGGGTGTACACCCCGGGCACAAATGTGTATCTCAACGTGGACGGTTCCGTGACCGTTGACCATCCCAGTGATCTCTACACGCACGCCGCGTATCATCCGGATACCGGACATGCTGCTGCACACGTTCCGCAACCAGAGAGCGCTGTTCCAGAAGCAGCAGCGCCAGGCTCTGTGCTTCCGCTGGATACTACACCGCATGATGTTCTGCAACAAACAATACACGATGCATATTACCCATCTGATGCTGGCGCGCCTACTGATGGAACGATAATAGGGCCGGATTCGTTTGTTCCCGATGCGTTGCACGGTGCACCAAGTGGAGTTGTGCCTTCAGCCGCACCTGACAGTTTGCCTCACGGTGATCTACCGCACAGTGACGTTCATGGATTGCATGACATTGGATCAGATACCAACGCGGATGTACTCCTTGCTGGTGCCGCAGGAGCTGTCGGAGCAAGCGGTGTTGCGGCGCGTGAAGCGCTTCTTCGTCCGCAACAGAAGCGGTATGAAAAAACTTATTATGCCGTGGGAGAGCTTAAAAAAGTTGATGCTCAGCGGGCATCCGAGATCCTTAGCGCAATAGGCTCGATGCGAATGCGGGACATTGCCAACGAAGCGAGCATTTCAGAAGTAATACGATCCGAAGATACACCGAAAGTTCAACAGGCCGTTCGCGAGGTAAGCACTGCACTCTGGACGCTGCTTCACAACACTGATCGGGGAGTATATAAACCAGAAGATACCGTTGCTGCGGTTGTGAAAAGGGTGACAAGCAAGTCAAAACTGATGGACTTGGGTGCAGAGTTGGAATAATAAGCAATGTGAAAACCCGAGTTAGTTCCGCAAATGAGCCTGCAAATCACCCCGCCATTTTGAGGTTGCTTGATGACATTCCATCGTGTTCAGCTGCGCGTGTTTGAGAACTGATGCGAGGGTATATGGGTTCCTGCTGAGGTTCATCGCCGAAGCTATTCTACCCGTCCTATGAGGCCTTTGGTATCAGCCACCCCCCTGTTGTTGCATTTGAAACTAGAATTCAGGCCGAACGCATTGACATAACCCGCAAAGAATAGTAGAGTACAACCGCTCCACTTTCTTTTGTCGTATGCCAGAACCATCCGTTAAGACCGAACCAAAGGCTATCGAAATTCCCGGCGCGATTGTCATCAAAGACCTTGCGTCACGCTTGAATATTCCCGTTACGCGCGTGATTAGTGAGCTCATGAAAAGCGGCGTCATGAGCTCCATGAACGAACGAATTGATTTTGATACTGCTGCGATCATTGCCGAAGACCTCGGGTTCCATTTGACCCTGAAAGAAGCATCAGAGGATGACCGCGCAAAGACCATTGCCGAGCAGCTTGCCGAACATTTTCAAAACGATGACCAAGAACGGCAGATTGTCCGGCCTCCGGTTGTCGTTGTCATGGGGCACGTTGACCACGGCAAGACAAAACTCCTTGACGCGATTCGAAAAACCAACATTGCGGACAAAGAGTCCGGCGGTATTACGCAGCACATTGGCGCGTATCAAGTGATGGTTTCGCTGAAAGGCGAACCATCATCCCGACCGCAGGGAGGGATCCATCATAAGACTCGGGATGATCAATCTCGTCAAATGAGAACAATCACCTTTATCGACACGCCCGGACACCAGGCGTTTTCTGCGATGCGTTCGCGCGGGGCGCAGGTGGCGGATATCGCGGTGCTGGTCGTCGCTGCCGATGACGGTTTCAAGCCGCAAACACTTGAAGCGATGAAAATTATCCAGCAGGCAAAGGTTCCGTTTCTCGTCGCAATCAACAAAGTTGATAAGCCCGATATCAATCTGGAACGCATCAAACAACAGTTGTCCGAGCAGAATTTTTTGCCCGAAGAATGGGGCGGCCAGACTATTGTTGTCAACGTGTCGGCGTTGTCCGGGCAAGGCGTTGATGATTTGCTGGAACATATTGTGTTGCTTGCTGATGTAGGGCAACACCAGTTGAAAGCGGATCCCACGAGACCAGCGATCGGCTCTGTCATCGAAGCGCATATTGATCCGGGCGAAGGGCCTGTCGCGACTGTTCTCGTCCGCACAGGAACGCTGCGGCAAGGTGACAATGTCAAAATCGGCTCGGTTGTTGGGCGCGTCAAACTGCTGAAAGATTGGAAGGGCAATGTCATTCCCGAGGCAGGGCCTTCTGTTCCCGCAAAAATGCTTGGCCTGAAAATGTCGCCGGAAGTTGGCGATATTCTGTCAGTCGTTGACGATCGGGCGGCAAAATTGCTGCGGCGGGAACAAAAAACGGTGACCGAACGCGCGACTTCCCGCGTCGTGTATCGAAAGAAGCACCAAGAAAACGAGCAACGCCCGAAGCAGCAACAGATCAAGCTCAATGTTGTTCTCCGCTGTGATAACCTGGGCTCGCAGGAAGCGATTTTAGAAAGTTTGCAAAAGTACGAAACAACAGCGGTCGGCATCGAAATTATCGCAAAAGGCCTTGGCAGCATCTCGGAATCAGATGTGCTGCGCGCTGATACGGCGCACGCGTTGCTTGTCGGATTTCATGTTATTCCAACGCCGCAAGCAGCAGAAGTTGCGAAAAGCAAACAAGTTGCGATTCGCACGTATACCGTGATCTACGACTTGCTTCATGATATGCACAAAGAAGCGGAAGTGTTGCTGCCGGCGGAAGTTCTCGAAACAGTCACCGCGCAAGTCAAGATCCTCGCCGTGTTCAAAAAAGACAAAAAGGGCATGGTCATTGGCGGCAAGGTCACAGAAGGGACGCTCGAAAGAGGCGCAAAGGTACATGTTGTGCGCGACGGCATAAGGCTTGGCGACGGCGCAATCGCCCAGGTGCAACAGGAAAAGCGGATTGTCAACAGCGTCAAAAACGGTTCTGAATGCGGCATGCGGTTTGAAGGGCCGACGACAATTCTCGAAAAAGACATGCTTGAAGCGTTCATGACCGAAGAACGACGGCAAACCTTAAACGTGTAAGCGTGCCCAACCGTCGGATCGCCCGCATCAACACATTGCTGCAGCAGGAAATTGACCGGTATATTACCCGGTCGTTTGAACCTCCGCAGGGCGTTTTGATTACGATTGAGGAAGTTATTGCCAGCAACGATCTATCGCATGCCAAGGTACTTGTTTCTGTGTTTCCGCCCAGCTCGGCGCATGTTGTTTTGAAAGACCTGCAGGAACAGGCGAAGGAAATCCGGTACCTGTTGAAAAAACGCCTTACCCTAAAAATGATGCCGCACATCCACTTTATCGCAGACAACCGGGAAGAACGCGCTGCGCATATTTACCGCATACTTGACGATTCTGGCAAAACAGAGTAAGGTTTCTGGTTCACTAACTCTTCTTCGTCATGTACCAAGATTTTTCTCAACATTTCTCCAGCATCGGGGAACACATAGACCGCTCCCAACATATCCTTCTTCTCAACCCCGAAGGCGGAGACGGCGATAGTTTCGGCTCTTCTTTAGCACTTGCCAATTACTTTTTCGGTATTGGAAAAAATCATACGGTTTTTTCCAAACGGGCGGCTCGGCGCACATTCAGCTTTTTGCCGCGGTTCGAACACATTGCCCACGATCCCGCGATGCTTGATCTTGCATCGTACGACCTGATGATCAGCGTTGATTTTGCCGATCCCGCAATGACTGGCATCGTGGACGTTCTCGCAAAACGCAATCCAGAAAAACTCCCCTGGATCAACATTGACCATCATCCAACCAACCTCAACTTCGGTTCCATGAACGTTGTTGATCCGCACAGCGCAGCCGCATGCGAAATCGTGTTTACGTTATTTGATCACCACGGCTGGCATATTGACAAGCATATCGCCACCTGCCTTTTGACGGGAATTTTGACGGACACCTCCAACTTTGCGAATCGCAATACCACGAATCGTTCGCTTGAAATCGCCGCGCAATTGCTGTTGCGTGGCGCGCGAATGCGTCGCATTACCGACTTTACCTATCGCAACAAAACATCAGGAGCGCTCCGGCTGTGGGGCAAGGTGCTTGACCGCCTGCAGCCTGATCCGGAAACCGGTGTGATTACGACATTCATTGCGCAGCAAGACCTTGAAGAGTGCCGGGTGGATGAGGAAGCTGCCAGCGGCGTGGCAAATTTTCTCAATAAACTTGATGGCGCAAAAGCCGTTCTTGTGTTGCGGGAACTTGGCGACGGGCGCATCAAAGGCAGTTACCGGACGACCGGCGACGATATTAATGTCGCCGAACTTGCCGCGCAGTACGGAGGCGGCGGGCACCGGCGCGCGGCGGGATTCACGATGAAAGGAAGGATCGCGAATGTGAATGGAGCGTGGAAAGTCGTATAACGCAAGTAACAAGTCAAAAGGCAAAAAGCAAAAGCGCGAAGGCAAAAGCAGAGTCAACCAGAACTCGCGCAAAGGCCTTGCAAAAATGGACAATGTATCATAGAGTATGAAGTGACGGGATGTATTCTTACTGGTGTACTATGGCACAACCCGTCAATTTTCCTTAACGGACATTACAGTTTTAGTGCTGATCTTGTTCGAGCACTCCGGAGAGCCACATACTCTGTCGAGACTAAAATTCTGCGAGGACAGGTTATCAGATCTGCGACTTTGATTGGAGCAAACTTTGTTGAATCGCGGCATGCAAGTTCCCGGAAAGAGTCATGACGGTATTGAGAGATTTCGCTTCGTTCATCTCGTGAAACAGAATATTAGTTGGCCCTTCTTGAAAGATTATCTCTATTGCAAACGGAACTTATTAATCCGCTCCAAAGAGAAGCAAACGAAATATCCAGAATTGTTGCAACAATGGTTCTGCGAATGAAAGGAAAGTAATTGAATTTCACTTTTGACTTCTGATTTTTGACTTTTGCTTTTATGTCTATGTACTTGGTACCAACAGTGATCGAAAAATCGCATTACGGCGAAAGAGCCTACGACATTTATTCCCGTTTACTGCGCGACCGGATTATTTTTCTTGGTTCTCCCATTGATGATGCCGTCGCCAACACAGTCATCGCGCAACTATTGTTTCTCGAAAGCGAAGACAAGACGAAAGACGTTAAGCTGTACATCAACACGCCAGGCGGTTCCGTCACGGCCGGCCTTGCGATTTATGACACCATGCAGTACATTAAGCCGGACATCATGACCATCTGCGTTGGCATGGCTGCCTCGATGGGCGCGACGCTCCTCGCTGCGGGAACAAAAGGCAAGCGGCTTGCGCTGCCAAACGCAGAGCTGATGATCCACCAGGTCATGGGCGGCGCCGAAGGCCAGGCCATTGACGTCAAGATTCGCGCCAACCAGATTCTGCGCATCAAGGACCGCCTCAACAAAATCCTTGCCAAGCACACCGAGCAGGACATGTCGAAGATCGAAAAAGACACAGATCGGGATTTCTTCATGACTGTCGAGGAGGCAAAAAAGTACGGGATTATTGATAAGATCATTGCGTAGCCGCGAATTTTATTCGCGGATCGAAAAAGGGCAAAACATGTTCTGCCCAACAAATACAACCTCTTGCTGCTTCGGGCAAGCCCGTCTATGCTGTAGATAGGTTTGTTTATAACGAGAAACAAATGAAAAATCAAAAAGGTATCATCTGGATTCCTATCCTCATTATGGTTGTTACCGTGGCAGCGTTTTCAGCTATGGCCTACTTTGTGTGGCAGAAGAACACCCGTTCCACGCAGACTGCCGACCTCACCAAGCCGCCGGTGGAGCATGTGGTGAAGAAAGTAAATGCGAATACAGAAGTGAACACGAATACCGCCGACGATAAGGCTCTGGTAGATGCTGACCTTGCCTCCAAGTGGAATGTGTTTACCGACGACATCCACGGCGTGAGCGTGCAATATCCGAGTACATGGAAATCTGAAACCATACAGAAACAGAACAATGAGCCGGGAAGTTCGTCTGTTGGCATTGCATGGTTTTTTCGTCCTGGCACTGATGGAGAAGTTGCCGCAGGAAGCCCAACTGTTTATTTAAAATTGTTAACAAACCCTGAAAACAAAACGCTTGGGCAGCTTCTTGATGCAGATTACGATAACTGTGTTGCCTCACCTGGCGGCACTGAAGAAATATGTATTAACTCCAAGGCCATTTCCACTTGGACTTCGTCAACACTCTCAGGACACGCTGCTCTGCGTTCCGGATTATTGCACCTTGCAGCAGGCAATCCTTCCAGTGTCATTGAAAAAGATTTTCTGTATGTCAAAACTGACGGTGGATATCTTGTTCTCGATTCATTTCCCGAACCAGGATATGAAACGCTGATTGATCGAATAATTACGTCTTTACGATTTGTGGATTCCCAAAAGACTTGGGTAACATACGAAAATAAAGAACTAGGGTTCAGTTTTCAGTACCCATCAGCTATGGGAACCGTAACTTTTTCCGAAAATCCGGGCGAAACCGGGAAAATATTTTCTGTTGATTTTAGTAATAAAGAAACAACACTTGTTTTGGGCGGTATAACAAATGATTACACGGCCGGACGAGAAGGATCATTTTTTACAACACAAGGATACGTTTTCGATAACGCGAAGTATTACAACACGTTTGTCGCCGGCAGGGATTTCAAAAATTACCTCTTAGAACCGTTGAAAGTTTTGCAGGTTGGCGGACAGAAAATCATTCTGTTAAATCAAGAAAGCATTGTGAGTGAGCGAAATAAGGATCCCAACAATAGCTATCCTCCAACATTTGGCGATGACAAATTGGGAGCGCTCGCTAACTTTGCGAAAAAATCCGAATTTCGAGGAATGGGTATTCTTGATAGCAATACGGCCTTACTTCCTCAGACGATGTTTGAGGCAATTCTCTCCACCTTCCAGTTCACGCAGTAAATCCGGAATACTCTCTCATTTGGGCAAAAGAGTGACTCAGGAAGTTTTCAACTCCGTTCCCGCAAAAACGCGCATACAATAATCCGTAAGGGCTTAATATATTGAGCCCCGACAGCATCGAAAGTGCGCGTTTTTGCTGCTCTTGCAATGAAGCCGTCTTTATGGTACGCTGCGATAAGCCGTTTTGGTGGCAACGGACGGAGAACAGTGCTGTTGAGTACGACATTTGATCCTTTGGCGATGTTCAGCAAATCGCTGTGGGTTTGAAATGCAAAGCTGAGACTTTTTCTTGGCTCTGCAAAAACAGTATCGAAACCCCCGTTGTCCGCCCTGCGAAAAAGCGCAGGACGTTCGATTTGTATGAACCGAAAGGCGCTATGTCAGTATTGATGAACAACTCCCATGCCAACATTACTCGTGGTTCTCGCGCTCCTCGTTGGAGTGATCGGCGGATTTTCCGTCGGGTATTTTACGCGAAAGCAGCTTGCGTCGAAGCAGAAAGATTCTGCTGAAGCAAAAGCGCAAGCAATCATCAACGACGCAAAGGTCAAGCAAAAGGAACTCCTCGTTCAAGCGCAGGAGAAGTCTTTGCGCGTTCTTGAAGATGCAAAAAAGGAAGAAGAAATGCGCAGGCGGGAACTCCGCAACCAGCAGGACCGCCTTGAAAAACGCGAAACGTTGTTTGACCAGAAACTGCTGGAATTGGAAAACCAAAAGCAGGAACTTATTGAGCGGGCAAAGAAAATTGACGAGACGAAAGCCGAAATACTGAAAATTCGGGAACAACAGATCGAAAAGCTCCAGCAGGTTGCCGAACTGCCGCGCGAAGAAGCAAAGCGGATTTTGATGGATCGCGTCGAAAATGAACTGAAAAACGATATTACCGAACGCATCAAGCGCCTCCAACGCGAAGGCGATGAGCAGTTTGAAACCCAGGCGCGCAATCTTCTGGCGACAGCAGTCCAGCGCTATGCGGGTTCTCACGCGTCGGAAACGACAACAACAGCGGTATCATTGCCCAATGACGAGATGAAAGGCAGAATCATCGGACGCGAAGGGCGCAACATCAAGGCGATAGAACAGTTGACCGGCGTCGAAATTATCGTTGATGAAACGCCGGAGACCATTGTCATTTCCGGGTTCTCACCGATCCGCAGGCACCTGGCAAAACGAGCGCTGGACAAACTCATTTCGGACGGCCGTATTCATCCGGCAAGGATTGAAGAAGTGGTCGAACAAGCGAAAAAAGAACTGGCGAAAGACATCAAAGAAGCCGGGGAAGAAGCTGCGTACGAAGCCGGCGTCGCGGGCCTGAATCCAAAACTCATCCAGCTTCTCGGAAGGCTGAAGTACCGGACCAGTTACGGCCAAAGCGTCCTCATGCACTCGCTTGAAGTCGGCCATCTTTCCGCCATGATCGCCGAAGAACTTGGCGCCAACGTCGCGGTCTGCCGAAAGGGAGGTTTACTCCATGACATTGGCAAAGCGATTGACCACGAAGTGCAAGGGACACACCCGCAGCTTGGTTACGAAATTATGAAAAAGTACGGCTTGCCGGAAGAAGTCGCGTACATGGCGATTGCCCACCACGAAGACAGTCCGCATACGTTGGAAGGCATTGTCGTTCAGGTCGCTGATAAAATTTCCGGCGCGCGGCCCGGCGCACGAAAAGATACGTATGAAAACTACGTGCAGCGCCTGACGGAACTCGAGACTGTCGCCAACAGTTTTGAAGGCGTGGAAAAATGCTATGCTATCCAGGCCGGACGCGAAATCCGCATCTTTGTGACGCCCGAAAAAGTTGATGACACGAAAATGCTCATTATGGCAAAGGACATCGCGCACCGCATTGAGGAAGAGCTGAAGTATCCGGGCGAAATCAAGGTCAATGTTATCCGCGAAAAGCGGGTCGTTGAATACGCGAAATAAGTTCGAAGTGCAGAGTCTGAAGGACTTAAGAAAATACGAAGTCCTCAGTCCAAAAGATTCATGTGTATGAGATTGACGGGATCTCAAGAGGAAATGTTCTATGAAACCGTTCAATCTACAAGATCGTAGTCTGGAATTTAGTCGTCATTCGTTGTATTTTGTTCAGACGTTATCCATCACAACAGCGTCAAGTGTCGGTATTCGGCAATTTGTTCGTAGCGCAACTTCCATAGGGGCAAATAGTGCTGAAGCACAGGGCGGTGCAACAAAAAAAGATTTTCTTAATTTCTATCAAGTAGCGAGAAAATCTGCATATGAAACCCGATACTGGCTGCGTTTACTCGAGGTTTTCCCCCATTCTGAATCACAGCGAAGAGAGCTGGAACGAGAATGTGAAGAACTCACAAAGATTCTTACAACAATTATTCTGAATCTCAAACAGGATAGAGTTGGAACGAATAGCTATAGCCATGTTAAAACAAAATGTCACATTTGATAGTTGAATTTTTTTCCATC
>CAYINT010000020.1:0-15280 GCA_964364875.1 uncultured Gammaproteobacteria bacterium
CTGCGCCAAAGAAAGAACTCGCTCCTGGTGATGCCTTTCAGTACACGCTTGTGCTGGAAAATGACGGCAACACGCAGTTAGACAATGTCCGCATCAATGACGTTTTGCCTTCCGGCTTTTCGTACAGCGATACCGGCTCGGCAAAACGGATTTGGTCAATTGGCACGCTCTTTGCCGGCGAAACCCGCACCATCCAGTATGACGCAACGATTGGCAAGGACGTTCTTGCCGGCTCGTACGAGAGCACGGCGACTGCCAGCGCACAGGATGTTGTCCGCCAGCGCGCAAGAGTATCGGTACAGGTCCGTGCGCCGAAAGTTCTCGGCGCGACGACGGCAATGCCTTCAACAGGCGCGGATTGGCGCCTCCCCGCACTGTTTTCGCTGGCGATCTCGTTGATCCTCACAAGCCTGTGGGGCATGGCAAGGTCGCGCCGTTTCGAACTATCCGCGTAAACGCATGACATCGGAACACACTGCGCTGGAACATATTTTCGCCTTGCCAAAGCCGCAGCAGGCAAAAACACAGCGGCTTCTGTTTGTTCTTTCGGCAACAGGATTGCTGGTTGGCGTTGTTTTGGCGCTGTACCCGTTTTGGCCACGGTTGCAGTATGCTGTTTCGCGTTCCGGCGTCATCGCTGCAACAAGCTTTCTTCCGGAAAAAGAATATGCGAGCGTTACGCCTGTTCGCAGTATTGAAGATCGCCTGTTTATTCCGGCCATTGGCGTCAACATTCCTGTTTTTGACGGGAACGAAACTGTGCTCAGTAAGGGCGCGTGGCGGCTTCCTGACACGTCGTCCGATCCGACAGCTGGGAACATGATTATCAGCGCGCATCGGTACAAGTTTCTTCCGCCGGCTTCAGAGACTTTTTACTTGCTCGACAAAGTGACGAAAGGCGACATGATCGTTCTTCACTGGCGCGGAAAGGAATACCGTTATCGCGTTTCAGAAAGCCGCGTTGTGCAGCCGGATGATCTTTCCGTTCTCGCGCAAACCCAACAGCCGCAACTGACGCTGATTACCTGTGCGCCACTTTTTTCAACATCGCATCGGCTGGTCGTCACTGCCGAGCCTTTGGAACTGTGAACGGGGGTCAATCCGCTCACCTTTCCTACCGCGGCAGTCGTCAAACCTCTGGGTCGAGCCGTAAGACTGCTTCGCCTTCCGCCTTTGTGAAAGGGCGGGCGGGTTGACGGAGCAGCTCGATTTTGGTAGAGTTGGTGCCGCAGCGAGCTATTTCGTCAGCAACATCAAGCATGGCTGAAACGTATCGCAATCTCATTGAAGTCCCACAGCGTGGGTATCATTACTTCCGCCATTATTTTCTTCCGCACGAATCCAACGATCACCATCCGATCGCGCTGCGCCCGCATGCCTTAAAAGTGTATGCAATTAGTTTGCTTGTGGTTAAGCTCGCATTGGCCGGCTTTCTCTATTCCATCTATCCGACAAAAGCGGAGTTTGCCGAACTCACCGAGTTGAAGATGCTGGAGCTCACGAATGCTTCGCGCGTGCAAAACGGTTTGCCCGCATTCACAGTCAATGCCGCGCTCACGCGTTCTGCGCGGGAAAAAGCAAATGACATGATCGCAAACGGCTATTTTGACCATACAAACCCAGACGGCAAACGGTTTTGGCAATGGATGAAGGACGCAGGCTACAGCTACTCCAGCGCGGGCGAGAACCTTGCTATGGATTTTGTGACAGCTGAATCGGCGCACAACGCACTCATGGCAAGCCCAACGCATCGGGCCAATATTATAAAAACGGGCTACGTTGACATCGGCCTTGCCGTTGCGCAAGGGACCATCAGCGGAAGGCAAACAACTATCCTTGTCGAACATTTCGGTAAACAGCTTGCGCCGTCCCGCTTCGCAACCCAGCCGGGAACAACTGCCAAAACGAAACCTGCAAAACAGCCGGCTGCGAAACCGCCAAAAGTCGCAGTAAAAGGACAGACGTCAACGGCTCCTGCATGGCAAGCAATTCTTTCAGCAACAAGCGAGGATTCCTACGCGCTGCTGCCGGGAAGTCTCATTACAGCCTGGGTTGAGTTCCAAAACACGGGAAGCGCGGCCTGGACAAACTCCGGAGAGCACTTTGTCGTCCTCAATACGACCGATCCTGCTGGCAGAATCAGCGCGTTTGCCGATGCAAGCTGGCCAGCCTCGTACAGGCCGGCAATATTGGAACAATCGTCCGTTGCACCCGGTGAGATTGGGCGCTTTGCGATAACGCTCCATGCCCCGCTCCAGCCGGGAATATACACGGAAGCATTTGCTCTTGTCGCGGAAAATTTGGCATGGATTGATGGTGGCACCGTTCAGTTGTCCGTTACGGTAAACGCGCCCCTAGAAACGGGAGCAACAAAAGCGGAACCGACCGATGCCGCGGAAAATGAATCCGCTGTCGCTCTAGAAACATCACCGACCGGCGAAACGAGCGTTATGCCGTCTTTTGAAACCTCGTCGTTGTTATCGGTCGAGCAAACCCGCCTTCCTGATTGGCAGCGTATCGCCATTGAATGGGGGGTTCGCTTTTTCTGGGCTGTGATGTTTCTGTTGACCGCGATGCTCTTGCTGCACTTAGCCACGGCAATTCGTCTGCGGCAACATCATGTGGTCCTCCAAACTTTCGTGTTGATTGCTCTTGCCGGATCAATGGCGCTTTTCCATGCCCACTTTTCTGAGCGGATTGCTCATGTGCTCGTGACGTAGCCCGTATGAAGTCAACTGAGAATCACGTTTCAGCAAGTGATGAGCCGAAGGCAGCTTGACCGCAGCGCGTGGCTCGTCAAGCGCTTTCTTGGGATTGGCTCGGGCGGGGGTTGACAATGCACGGACATATTCGCTAGGATTACTGGCTTAGAAAATACCATGCCACAACGACTTTGTACTTCACTCATTCTCGGTTTTGCGCTGCTGTTTGGCGGCAACGCTTCGCGTGCAATGACAACTATCACGTCCAGCGCTTTGGACTCTATTGTGATTTTTCCGAATGACCGGCCGACCCTGGTTGCGATTGATACTGACATGCAGTTTGTTGCGATTGGCTATGCGGCCGACAACCAGCCTGTGACAGGCATGACGTTTGCGTGGTCAACCGGCGGGAACATTGGCAGAATTACTACGCCGGGCATTTTTACCGGCGAACGTGGCGGTATAGGAACAATCACGGCCACAAGCGGCAATGTGTCGGCTTCGGTCGGCGTTGTCGTCAAGGGCCGAGCAAGCGATCTGGATCTGAAAAAGAAGCCCCAGCCAACCGTGCTTGGAGCTTCTACGTCGCAGACTGGGCAGTCTAGGCTGAGCGCTAAGGATCAACCCAGCACTGACAAAACCACGAATTCCAACCTGAATACGAACACATCAGAAACAGCGGGATCGCCAGAGAATCAACAATCGAAAAGTTCGGCATGTACTCCATGGCCGACAATCGCATGGATCGGTATGATACTTGTCTTTACGGTACTTTTTATCGTGTATTTTCTTCTCCTCGGCGATAGCACATCACTATGGTGGTGGGCGCCTCCAGTTGTATTGCTAGCCTTATTATTGGTGCTGTATTCTGGTGTACGGTGCGGTTCCTCACAAATCTGGGTGCCAATTGTCCTTCTTGTTGTGGGGGCCGGGATTGCTTTCCTGTATTATCAGCTGTTACGGCCGCGTGGCAACACCATCTATGTACCACCGCAGCGGTAGACTCTATTCTGGCAACGGAGAAACTGGTATACTTGAAGCATGAATTTCTTTGCTTCGTTGCCGTACCTTGTTTTGATCCCGCTCGCGGTCGGTTTTGGAACGCAGTTGGTCAAGGGATTGATTGAAACGCATGGCCGGCTGACACTGCAGGCAGTAGACTCGTACGGCGGTATGCCGTCCACGCATACAGCGATTACCATATCCCTTGTCACCGTCATCGGGCTTGATCAGGGGTTGCGGTCACCGGTTTTTAGCATTGCAATCATCACGGCCATTATTGTCATTCGTGACGCCATCGGCTTTCGTCGGTACCTCGGCAGTCATGGCCAAGCTTTAAACCTCATGGTCAAGGAGCTTCCAGCGGCAGAACAGGGCCATTTTCGCCGTTTTCAGGAACGGCTTGGCCACACGCCGCTCGAAGCATTCATCGGCGCTATTGTTGGGTTCTGTTGTAGCGCAGTTCTCTACCTTGCGCTGTTGCCTTGGATTGAACCTGTGCGGTGGTATTGAGTATTACGCGAGAAACGATGCGCTAAGATCCATTGCTTCCCAGCCCCCGTCTTTCCAATGGTATAAAGAAACCGTCTGGGATTTTTCGGTATCAGAATAGTCATACTCGACTTTTGCCGAGGAACCAATCCGTTTCGAAGCAATGGCATGTGTTCCAAGCACGATGGGCTTTGTGATGCGTTCCAGCTTCATGCGGCCGTCAGCACCGGTAAAAATCACGCCTTCCCGCGTCCCTGGAATGCCGCCGAGCGGTTCGTTGTATTCTTCTTCAACGGGAAATGTATCCTTGATGCGGCCGACAAGATCGGTCCATTTTTCATCGGTCATGAGAAGAAGGCAAAAATAATAAAGCAAAAATCAGAGAGCAATACAACGGCATTTTTCCTCTTTGATTTCTGCTTTTTGCTTTGTTCTCTCATTGTACCTGTTTGCTGATCGTTATAAGTTCCTCAAAAAAAGCTTTAAGGTCGGGATACGATTCAATTTCTTCCCGCGTCATCGCTTTTGCAATCTTGCGATTCATGGCTTTGTCAAACCACCGCATACCCTGATGCGTCAGCGGTTTATAGGGATCCATGTCAAAGTGCTGTGGAATTCTTTCAGCGCCAAAGACCTCGCGCAATGCTCTGGGAGTGAAATAGTTTTCCATGGCTTGGCGTTCCAGCATTATGCAGTACACTTTTGCTTGCTGGCATCGGCGGTAAAAAATCTCGTGCGCGGGGTCCGGATCGCTGTTTTTCGACTTGCGTTCGCTGTCGATAAGGATAAAGCTTAGCGGATTGTGAAGCTTCAACTGGGTTGGATCAACATTGCCGTTGCCCATCGCTCCTCCTCCAAGCTGGAGCACGATGAGATTGACGTGTTTGAGTTCCGGAAATTTTGTAATACATTCATTCATCACTGCGACATCCCACGGCCCTTCGACATAGACGACGACATCGCTTTGCAGAATGGACTCCGGCGGAGCATTCAGAAGATCAAGTCCCTGGAGAAGGTCATTTTGGTCTACCCGACGGACAAGCGTATGATAGTGCGCTGTCTTCGTGATATGGTAAAAATTACCCAAATTATGTTCGTGGAGAAACAATGTGGAATGCGTCGAAATAATGATTTGCTTGCCGAGTTTTTCCGCAACTTCGTACAATACGGGAACAAATCGATGGACGAGACTCGGGTAAAAGTGCACTTCCGGCTCGTCGATCAAAACGAGCGAATAGCGCGCGTCAAAGAGATAGATGAACAGTTTTGCCGTGCCGAGAAAACCAAGCCCAAAAAAATCCAAAATGTCTTCCTTGCTTGCCATGCTATAGACAAGATGCGGGAACAGACGCTGAATATGCGACAGAAACTCATGATACTGATTGCCCTGCAGTTCTAGCTCGTCGAGCGTTTTGATAAATCGCTGTTTACGTTCATCCGTGGTCTCGTCGGGACCGGGAAAGTATGTCTGTTTGGAATCGCCGGGCCTGCGGCTTGAAGAAAGCTTGACGGCGTTGCGAAAGTGCAGAAAAATTTCGGCTTGCCGTTCTTGATTTTCTTCCTCGGTGCTATTGATAAAAACCTGCTCTTCTACGATCGGCGCCTTTTCGGAAAAATGCACTTGCGTCAAACAGCGAATAGCGTCATGCGGACGGAGATTGACTTGCGGGATGGATTCCACCACAACCCACTCGGTCTGCACTTTGAGGAGGGAATCTTTTGGATTTGCCTTGCTGTGAAGAAATTCGAAATATTTCTGCGGATCGCTAAACCGTTGATGGTTGCTTTGAAAAAATATTGATTCCAGAAACGACGTTTTGCCGGAATTCGTCGGTCCGAAAAAAATATTGATCTTGCTCAGCTTTTCCACTTTCGCGTAGTGAATGCTTTTAAAGTTTTGGATTTCGATGCTGACCAGTTGCATCATGGGATTTTGGAACGATTGTTTTTTGTGTCTTTGGAATGGTCGTAATATCGGTGCCCTTCGAGTTCCTCCGGACGGTACGCCTGCTTCGCTTCGGAGGAACCTGCCTCATACTCGTGGGAATATTTGTACCCTTCGCCCACGTTGCGGGAACGGTCGAGGTCCGTGACCGCGTTCCGTAAATGCAAGGGAACGGGCAGATTCAGTGTAGCACGAACATCCTCTTTTGCGGCAAGAAGCCCCATGTACGAGGCGTTCGATTTGGGCGCGGTGGCGAGATACGTTACGGCCTGGGCAAGATTGAGCTGTGCTTCGGGCAAACCGACATACTCCACGGCATGCGCCGTCGCTGTTGCGATCAGCAGGGCCTGTGGGTCCGCGTTTCCGATATCCTCTGAGGCAAGAATGACCAAACGCCTGGCGATAAACCTTGCATCCTCTCCTGCTTCAAGCATACGCGCAAGCCAATAGAGCCCCGCGTCAGGGTCAGAACCTCGGAGAGACTTGATAAAAGCGGAAATCACGGCATAATGCTCGTCACCCTGCCGGTCATAAAGCAGCGCCGGTTTCTGGAGCGCTTGTTCCACATCCTCTTTCGTGATGGAGGAACGTTTGCTGAGCTTTGCGGCAACTTCCAGGCCGTTAAGCGCAAGACGCGCATCGCCGTTTGCTGTTTGGAGCAATACGCTGAACGCGTCGTCACTGAGTGTCTTCTTGAATGAGCCAAGTCCGCGCTGCTTATCATGTAAAGCGCGTTCCACAATGACGTGAAGATTGTCCTCACTGAGGCGTTCGAGAACGTAGACGCGCGCCCGGGACAGCAGCGGGCTGACGACGTGGAACGATGGATTTTCCGTGGTCGCGCCAATCAGAACTATTGCTCCGTTTTCAACATGCGGAAGCAATGCGTCTTGTTGCGCTTTGTTCCAGCGGTGTATCTCATCGAGAAAAAGAATCGTGCGCTGATTGCGAAACTTGCCGCGTTCTCGCGCGTCCTCGATAATTTTTTTCAAATCTTTCACGCCGGAAGACACGGCTGATATCTGCACAAATGCCGACTTGGTTGTCGTGGCAATAAGCCGCGCCAGTGTCGTCTTGCCGCTTCCCGGCGGTCCCCACAGAATGATGGAGAACAACTCGTCGCGTTCTATCGCGTTTCGCAGAATCTTGTCTTTGCCCACAATCGCTTCCTGCCCGACGAGCTCAACAAGGCTTGCGGGGCGCATACGCTCAGCCAGCGGCGCATCTTTTCGAATACGTTCTGCATGCACATGGTCAAAGAGATCAGTCATACAGATAGTATATCACTGAAAGAACCGAAGGGAAACCGAAAAAGAGGATACGAAAAACGTATGGGCACAATATATTGTGCCCCAACATCTATCACTCTTTTTCGTTCTACTTCCCAAACTTTCTTTGCCGCGCCGCGTATGATTCTAGCGCTTTATCAAGATCCTTTTCCGTAAAATCTGGAAAGTACTTTTTGCAAAAATATAATTCGCTGTACGCGGATTCCCAAAGAAGAAAACCCGAAAGCCGTTCTTCGCCCGACGTGCGGATGATGAGATCGGGATCCGGAATGTCTGCCGCATACGCAAGTTTGGCGACATTCTTTTCTGTCAACTTGGATGGATCAAGTTTTTCGCGCAACGCTTTTTTCATCATATCCACAATTTCGTTGCGGCCGGAATAGTTGAGCGCAATGGTAACAACCCCTTTGGTTCCCGCAGCAGTGACGTGCATGGCTTTTTGTACAGTCTTTCGGATGTCAGCCGAGAATTCATCAAGCCTGCCGATTGCGCGAAATTGCACGCCGCGTTTTGCGAAATCATCCATCTTATACGCAAAAACCCATTTGAGCAGAGTCATGAGATATGACACTTCGGATTTCGTTCGGTTCCAGTTCTCGCACGAAAAGCCGTAAAACGTGATATACTTAATGCCGCGGTTAAACGCCGCAGTGAGAATGTTTTCAAACACATCCACTCCCTTCTTGTGGCCATGAAGGGTTGAGAAGCCATGTTGTTTTGCCCAACGCCTATTTCCGTCCGGAATGATCGCTATGTGCGCGGGGAGAGTATTATTCATATATATATGTGGTTCTCGCCATTGCCTAATACGAGCGCTGCACAACGAAATCAGCCAGTTGAATAAGGCGGCTGACTTCCTGTATACCAAAACCCGGGTGGTCTGTCAACGCCTTCTTTCCCTCCTCGACCATCTGTCTAGCCGCTTCCGCGCAGGCAAAACGCGCGCCTGAGGATTCAACCATGCGCCGCACCGCCGCAAGGCTTTTCCGCGTCGGCCTTTGAACCAATAAACGATCAAACGGTTTGCGTTGTGACGGCGTAAGCATCTGGCGCGCATAGAGAAATGGCAGGGTTTTTTTCTGTTCTTCAAGGTCCGATGTAACAGGTTTTCCGATCTGCCGCTTTGTACCAAACAGGCCGAGTAAATCGTCTTGCATTTGGAACGCAATACCGACCGGTATGGCAAATCGCGAAAGCGCAGCAAGGTCGTTTTTCGGCGCTCCTGCTAATATCGCGCCGATATGCAGCGGCGCCTCAAATGTGTACCGCGCGGTTTTCAGGAGATAGACGAGAACAATGTCGCGTTCTGTCGCGCGGCCTCCGGATGCCAACAGCACGTCAAGCATCTCGCCGTAGTGCGTCTCTTCCAGCATCGATTCCACTTTGCGCAAAACACGTTCCTTTCGGGCAAGCGGGAAGGCGCTCGCGTGGATGCGCTGCCGCGCCCAGATACCGAGCAGCCCAGCTAACAGAACCGCATGGGACATACCAAGATGCTCTGCGTCCGGATGCCGCCGGTGGACATGAGCAAGGGAAATATGTAAGGTTTTTCCTCCGCGGCGCTGTTCGTCACGGTCAATAATGTCGTCTTCAATGAGAAGATATGCGTGAAGCATTTCCGCAATGATTGACAACCGCACAACCTCGGCAGGAAGTTTACCGGACACCAATTGGTACCCCGCGCAAACCAAGTAACCGCGCACACGTTTGCTTTTTGGCCGCATCATGTACTCCATGGTTCGGTCAAAAAGCGGCAAAAGAAGCGGCGTATTCTTTTGCAGTTCCCGACGTTTCGCACGAAAAAATTCGCCAAGAAGTCGCTGCGCTTGTTCTTGGTATCCAGAAAGTTTAATCATGGAGAAATATCAATAGCAGCCTCAGCATACCATGTTTTCACGCCAGCCTCAAACAGGGACGGAAAATGAAGAAAGAGGCATTACAGAAACGGCTCTCACACTGAAAATCAATACGTGAAGTATTGCCGTACTAAGCAAACGCGCTGCAAAGAGACAGAGACGCCAGCCAAAGCATTGACGAAAGAGAACATCTGAAGCACACTGAGGGCATAGTTGCATGAAACAAAGGAACAGACCATTTTTCTTGCCGCAACCCGGTTTCCAGATACTGGAAATCATTATTGCGCTTGGACTCATTAGCACCTTGCTGATCGTCATTATTTCGGCAAAAAAAAGTACGCAACTCCAGCAAAACACGTATTACAGAACAGTTGCGCGCCAGCTGGTCGTCGAAGAATACGAGGCATTACGAAGCGCGTCCTATGCAACGCTCACGGAGGATCGTACCAATCAGCCGTTCATGGATGTCGCGTACAACGCGGGTTCGTGGAAGGTTGATGTTCCCGGCGAACCGTGTTCCGCTCTGTGCTCCGGCGGGAATGCAATGAACGTCAGCGGAGTCTCCGGGACGAACAACCCGAGCCGCGCTGTGGTCCCGGCAGGCTGGCTGGGCGACGGCACGTACGATCTCCACTTCCGTCCGCAGGGCGAATCCTCACCAGACTGGGGAGCGGGGATGTACCTGCGCTATCGCGATGATCGTAATTACTATCTGCTTCAGGCAACGGCGGCTACCCTGGCGTTCAAGAGAATCAGCAGAGGAACAACCGTACCTTTGTGGTCAATGAATCAAGCTTTTGATCCCGATACCTGGTATCAGTTGAAGGTCGTTGCAAACGGGCTGGTATTTGCAATTTCACTTAATGGCACGCTGTTGACGACCATCGCAGACGCCATTCCCCTGAAAGACCCTCCGCTGAATGTCGGCCAGTTTGTTCTTCACGCAGAAAACGGCGTCGTGGCTGATTTTGACGATGTCACATTCACCAAAACTGCAGATAGGCTCCCGACGCTCACCTGGAACTTTAACGGCACTAACGAAGTGGTTGGGACGCCGGCCTACGGCTGGCGCCGGATCGGACCGGGCACGCTTCCATCGGGAACCACCGCATTAACTATCAGTCATTACGTCAACGGCGGAACAACGTATACAGATCTGAAAACAGTCGTTTTAACCGTCTCGTGGCAGGAACGCAACGCCACGCGGTCGGTGACAAACACCTTTTATATCAACGAGCAAAGCAGCGCGCCATGATCAAACGATTTTTGCATCGTATGCACAAAGTACGCCGACGCCATCGCGGCGACACGATGATTGAAACGCTTGTCGCGATATTTATTCTCGTGCTGATCGTGGGCATTGTTTTTCAGATGTATCTCGTTTACACCCAGGATTTTTATTTTTATGACGCGCGCGCTCGGCTTGTCCAGTTGGCCTCGGACACGGCAATGGAATTGAATCGTACGGCAAACAGCGCCACAGCCATTGAGTCTTCGTGGAACGTCGCATGGAAAGGGGCAACCTATACTTCAAACGCCGGAACGGTCGTATTGAAAACTTCTTCAATTGACGCCGCAGGCAATCCCATTGCCGGCCAATTTGACCATATCATCCTCACCGCGCAAGCCGGCGATGTCACAAAAATCTCTGAAATAACCGATGCAAACACGGCGGGAGGAAGCAAACGCACAAATAGTGAAAAAACAATCGGCAGTTCTGTCGGTGAATATGTTTTTACCTATCAGAACGCTGATCCGGCAACAAGCCCCAATGTCGGCCTTGCCATTATCATGACCAAAGTTCTCGCAAAAACTACGGTAACCCATACTTTGCAAACCTATGCGAAACTCCGCAACAAATAAAACAAAAGGCCAAATTGCGGTATTTGCCGTGCTGCTCACGCTTGTTATTGCAGGATTTGTGTCTGTCCTCGCGGGGACACTCCTTTCCAACGCGCGCATCCTTCGACGCGCTTCGGAAAACAGCCTTGGACTTCAGCTGGCAGAATCGGGCATTGACAAAGCACTGTGGTGTCTTAACCATCCGACTGTTATCGGCTGCACAAGCTACACGGGCGAAACGCAAACGCAGGGTGCGGGAAACTTTACCGTCACGGCAACGACGACCGGCAATACGAGTACCGTCATCGGTGTCGGAACGGTGAACGGACAGGCGCGGACAATTGAGGTCCAGGCAACCAACCAGGCAAGCACGAGCGCAAGTTTCTTTTATGGACTCCAGTCCGGCACCGGAGGCATTACGATGGGCAATAACGCAAAGGTGATCGGCAATGTGTATTCCAACGGTTCGGTCATTGGTACGAATAATGCTGAAGTCACTGGCGACGTTGTGCTTGCCGTGGGAAACGCAACGATCAACGCATCCGCGGACCCAAACCCCAACACTATCACGGATTTTGGCACGTCCTCTTCGACGAAGTACGTTGTGCAGAGTTTTGTTCCTTCGATGTCGGACAAGGCGTACGAAGTTGATCTGAAGATTGCAAAATATAACAACCCAACTTCCAACCTGACCATTGAGATACGCAATGATAACGGAGGAAAACCTGGAAGCAGCGTTTTGGGCTCAACCACGTTGAATAACGGCGTCATCCCAAACAGTAGTCCAGGTGGGTGGGAAAACGGCTGGACAGAAGTCAATGTAACCACCAGCAATGCCATAACTGCTGGAACCGCGTATTGGGCAGTCATCAATGTAAACACAACCGATGCAACAAAATACTTTAAGGTGCTTCGGGCAAACGACGACGACACGTATATGTCGGGAACAGCAAAAATTGGCAGCAGCTTCACGGCATTAACACCGCTCTGTGGCATCGCCTGCGACATGGCGTTTCAGGTGAAAATGGGCGGTACGTTTCCGATCCTGAAAGTGTCCGGGCCTGACGGTCAACCGGGTGTTGGCGGGACAGCATACGCAAATACAATTGACTCCACTATTATTGCCAAACACGCGTGCTATCAGACGCTCACCGGCACCGTCAAGGCTAGCGGCGGTTTGGAAACGTGTTCGTTAACGAGCATGGGGCCTATCCCATGCACTGCAGATACTACGGAAGATTCTGATACGCCCAAGTGTCATGTCGGGAACCCTGATCCTGATCCTGCCCCTTTCCCATTGACCACAGCGCAGATCGCGCAAATGGAAGCGCAGGCAGCGGCAGGCGGTGTCATCACGTGTTCGCCGACATGCACGATCAATAACGGCGCAAGCGTTGGCCCAAAGAAATATATTGGCGATGTGACTCTCGCCGGTAATGCAAGTGTGACGTTAACGGGAACACTGTGGGTTACCGGAACGTTGACCATGCCGAACAACAACACGGTGACGCTGGCCGAGAGTTACGGCAGTAATGGTGGCATCATTATTGCGCATGACCCCGCTGATGAAGTGAACAAAGGAAAGGTAAAGCTGGACAATAATGTTCGCATCCTCCGAAACAGCAACACGGATTCCAACATCCTCATCATTGCGATGAACAACAGTGACAATAACAGCGATCCGGCATTCATGGCGGATAATAACGTCAATAAGAAAGACGGCAACGGCGATGATCAGGAACGCCTTGTCATCTACGCACACAATGGAGTCGCCTATCTCGGCAACAACGTTAGTCCCGAGGCGATCACGGCGAAAAGAATCTATCTTTCCAATAACACCGAAATTACCTACCTCTCGGGTCTGCAAAGCGTGTATTTCTCTTCCGGACCCGGCGGCGCCTGGAAACCCGCATTGCAAACCTGGCAGGATTTGCATTAGCAGTTCCCGCGCAAAAAAAGATCCACTCGTGCCCTTTCATGCTGGATGGAACTGTTGCTGTGTTGCAAAAACCATGGCTGCGAAAAGACTTCGGGCGGGCGGGAACGCCGGCAGTGCGTTTCACCGATTGTTCCCGACCCGCCTTTTCGTTGTCAAACGTGCAATCCCTTCTTCCTCCGAATGAGCAGCGTGGAAAGCCGGAACACGCCGAGCTTCCACAGGATGAGCATCGCGCCAGAGACCAGGATGATGACGTGCAGCCACAAGTTGAACTTCGCCTGCGCCCATCTTCCTTGCGGATAAGCGTATTCTGGCGCTCCGTCATATTGCCAGACGAACGCGAGCGGCACAACTGGAACGTCAGCAGGTAGCGCATCACGACAGGCCATGCTGCGCTTCCCGTTCTAAACTGACACTTTCGGAGGCCAACCTTGCTCCGATCGCGTCAGACTCCACACCATAGTCGAGCTCCTTCTAATACAGATGGAGAACCCTGCCGAGAACCAGCAGAATCAGCGGAATGAAAACGATCAGCGCTGCTTTGAGCATGGGATCCATGCCCTCGGACAGTTTCTTCGATGTGGTGGAACCGTGAGAACTGGTACCCTCTCCCATCCTGGCTACCATAAATATGATCCCTCCGGATGTTTCCGGACATAACCTGCTTCGTTCCACGATGGAACGAAGCGTATGCCCACAAGACCGGAGGAATATGTAAAAAGGACAGCAACAAAGTGTACTACCCGTATTTCCAAATGTCAAACTTCCTGCTGACGATAGAACACGTGGAGTAGTTTTGATTCAGTGAGTGACAAATTTCCTATGGTATGCTAGGGTAGCTCAGTCTGGATTTTTTTCTCCTGCTTCGGGGTGTGGTCCTTCGACTTTGCTCGGGATAAACTCCGTTGGCTAGCGCAATTTTTTTCTGAAATTTCGTGATTCTGCCTGGGGATTAGCGCAGCGGTAGCGCGCACGGTTCGGCCCGCCCCGTACCAAAAAATAATGTAGTTTGTTGACAAGTACATATCGTATACCCTGCCGGGGTGTGGCGCAGCGGTAGCGCGCACGGTTCGGGACCGTGAGGCCGGGAGTTCAATCCTCCCCACCCCGACAGGGTATAGAATTGTTGAGAATCGATAAATATTTTTTTGCTTTTGGTGCGGGGCGGGAAGGCCCCATGTTTCCCAGCACTTGAGTTTAATGCGTCAGCAGAACATTGTTAAAACTAAGCGGGATGGCGTCGCTATTATGTATTCTCTCGCCAATCCTAAAAATTCTTGTCGCTTATGACGCTTTAAGAAAAGCCCTCAAGGAACAACTGGAAACCGACGTTAAACTATTAGATAAATTTTAACAATATGCAAACAATCACCATTATCATTAACGAGCTTCCCTACAAAAACGATAAAGCGTGGAACGCGCTGCGGCTTGCTAGTGAATTATTAAACCAAGATGTAAAAGTTAAAATCTTTCTCTTGGAAGACGGCGTGGATGTTGGCAAGGAAAACCAAGATGTGAAAGGAAAGGAATATAATTTGGAAGAGCTGACGAAAAAATTGCTCGCAAAAGATGTTCCTTTTATTGCCTGTTCTACCTGTCTCGAGGTTTGCGGTATTAGCAAAGAAAAACTGATTGATGGAATTATTGAGGGGCACATGAGCGATCTGGCAAAATTAGTGAAGGAGAGCGAAAAAGTTTTAACATTTTAACAAAAAAATATGGAATTTGATTACACTATAACAACAGCAAAAACTTTTGATCAGGCGGTTTTAAGCGTGCAGGGCGAAATTGCCAAAGGGTTAAATGCGAACGTTGATGATTTAATAAAGTAATTTTATGAATAAACAAGAAGCCAAACAACAAATTCAAAAGCTCGTTGAAAAATATCAGCGAGTAGCGGAAACAGGAAAGATAAAATCCTACAACGAAGCGCAAACTCGCAACGAATTTATCGAGCCACTTTTTGAATATTTGGGCTGGGATATGCGAAACCTCACGACTGACAACGAAGTTACTACCGAAGAAAATGTTTCTGGCGGCAGGGTTGACTTGGCCTTCCGTTTCAACGGCATTCCCGCGCTATTTTTGGAAGCCAAAGCGATGAAGGTTAATTTGGACGAATGGAAATGGGCGGAACAAGCAATTAATTATAGCTGGAACAAAAGCGTTACTTGGGCAGTTTTAACAGATTTTGAAAGCATTAAAATTTTCAATGC
>CAYINT010000021.1:0-14687 GCA_964364875.1 uncultured Gammaproteobacteria bacterium
GCATGAGCGCAGAATTTCCCAAAATCTCAAGCGTCGCGGCATCTCCTGTCCTCGTACGGAGAAATTCCAGAAAGTCCCGTGCAACACAGAGTTCTCGTTCGTCGAGATCTACGAGCACTCGTTGTGCCGCGCGTCGAGCGTTATTGATGCGTACTTTGT
This sequence comes from uncultured Gammaproteobacteria bacterium, assembly GCA_964364875.1. GTDB lineage: Bacteria > Patescibacteriota > Patescibacteriia > CAZCGY01 > CAZCGY01 > CAYINT01. Next base: position 160 of record CAYINT010000021.1, read on the forward strand.
TTGCCATAATGTTCTCTATCCTTTTAATACCCCCAATACGACACACACGCTTTGGGCAGCGAATCGGGTTGACTTAGGCGTGTGCGGAGTACTCCATGTGCCATTTCCCATGGATCCTGGACTTGCCGCAGTAATCGTTCAAGCGTTCCACGGCGAGGCTTACCTGCACTCACAAGAAATCGGATTTTCACTGCCCGTTGCATCATCATGCGTTTATAGTAGCGCACGATGGGCAACCTGGCAAGATACGCTTTCCCCTTATGTCTGCTGAGGCTGTCGAGTGTGAAGCGCTCCCTGAGCTACAGATTGTGCTTGACAAACTCCCCCATACAGCGTACGGTCGAAGTAGCTTAGTTCTGTCTTTCCTGCTCCTTGAGAAATTGGGCAAGGGGTACGACATTCAACCTTCGCAAGCCATTCGACTGCGCTCGGGATCGTCCTGAGTATGTCGGAGGATGACGAGGAGGGTACTGTGCGAAGAGTTATTTGCGTCCTTGCGGTGCTGACAGCCATGATGGTGCCCGCAACCGTGCTGGCCGAGGATCCGCCGGAGTACTTGATGGGTTGGGGGATGTTTGGCACAGGAGACGGTCAGTTTGCAAGCCTCGCAGATGTTGCGATCGATGCAAACGGCAACGTGTACACTATTGATGAGGGCAACTGCCGGGTGCAGAAGTTCGCGCCGGACAGCAGCTTTCTCGCATCCTTTGGCAACCGCGGCTACGGAGATGGTCAGTTTCAGATTCCGACCAGCATTGCGGTGGACGGCGCGGGCAACGTGTTCGTGGCAGACCGCGGTCTCTGGCGGGTCTCTAAATTCACGGGTGACGGTACGTACCTAACGAGTTGGGGAGGATCCGGGTCTGGTAACGGTGAGTTCGGGCGTCTTGCGGACATCGCGGTGGATGTGAACGGCAACGTGTACGCCGTCGAAAGCCAAAGAGTACAGGTGTTTACGAACAACGGTGCCTTCTTGCGATCCTGGGGATCCCCGGGCTACGGAGAGGGTCAGTTTCAATATCCTCTAGGTATTGCCGTTGACGGCCAGGGCAACGTGTACGTCGCTGACAGGAACAACTGGCAGGTTGTGAAGTTTGCAGGTGACGGTACGTACCTAACGAGTTGGGGAGGATCCGGGTCTGGTAACGGTGAGTTCGGCGAGCTTCTTGCGGACATCGCGGTGGATGTGAACGGCAACGTGTACACCGTCGAGAGTGGCTGTAGAGTACAGAAGTTCACGCCCGACGGGAACTTTTTGTGGATTTTTGGCAGTTACGGATACGACGATGGACAGTTTCTTGATCCATTGGGTATTGCGGCCGATGGTTCCGGAAATATGTACGTTGCTGACCGAAACCGTGGGCGTGTGTCTAAGTTCGGACACCCCTCTTCGCCCGTACAGCCAACGACATGGGGAGCCATCAAGGCGCTGTACCGATGACTCACAACGCAATAGTACAAACAAGACCCCTCACACGGACGCGAGGGGTCTCTAGTTGTCACCAACTGTTTCCATCGCCTTCGACGTGATGCCCCACGTTGAATTGTTGAACCCGACAAATGTATAGCACTCCCAGCTACCAGCATAATAATGGACTGTATCCTCCGTCAAAAATCCGTTGGAGGGGAGAGCGTTGATCTGATCACCGGGATTTGCTCGGACAACTAATTGTTCGGTCTCACTCGCCTTATCACCGACACAAATGGCAATTGATTTACCAACGTTATAGTCAGCTGACAACGGTGGAAGAATGACGTCAACATCAGAACCCTGCTGAATATTTGTTGCCCAGTCCGAGATGAGTACGTAATTCGCATTGCCGTCCAAGGTAATAGGATGTATAATTTGCGTATCAGCCAGGGAATACGTCCGTGTGTGTGAACTAATAGAAACACCGGCAGAAAGGGTTGAAACAGCAACCTGTCGTGTACCGTCATAATGGGAACATCCGGTAGCGATAGTTTGTTTGCAGTCAGCATCGGTAAGATTCCACCCACTGCCGTCGTCATCATAATACTCATATCCCTCGGGACATTGGCCTATGTTTATCGGGAGCGTCGCGTAGCCGGTGAAAGCAAACTGATTACCGTTTGATGTTGTGGAGCCGACTGACAACCCTCCGTTAATTGCCACCTTCCCGCTAAAATACCCCGCATACCCCGTCCCGGCCTGTTCAGCGGAAATTGCTGCGTTCGATGAGTCGGCGTAGGTATAGATCGCGTCGCCGCTGGAACCAGTTTTGCCGAGAGTCGTCGGGTTGTTCACAACTAACCTAGCTGTTGCTGTCGCCTGACCAATCCCCACGTTCCCGCTCGTGTTCCAAATGCCGGAGCCGGGGAAGTTGGTGTTTGCGTTGAACGTCTGTGCGCCGGTCCATGTGTTGGCGTTACCGAGGTTGAGGGCAACGGTTGGATCCGTCGCTGTTCCGCCTACCGTGATGGTGCTGTTTCCGGCCGTGACGCTGTTGACGCCACCGCCGACTCCTCCGTCGTCATTGTCACACTTCACGACGCCACTTGCGTCGACAGTGAGCACGCCACCGTTGCCGAACGTCGAACAGTTGTAATCGGAGAAGACAAGACGCCCCGTGCCGTTGAGATCAATGGTTAGGTCTTCATCGGTCCCTGTCGTAATGTCCGTCGTGCCGCCGAGATAGAGCGTTTTCCAGAGTTTCGTCGAAGAGCCGAGATCGATATTGTTTGTGGTTCCAGGCAAAAGCGACGTGTTGATCGCCACGCTTGCCAGGTTGCTGAGTGCGGTATTCGCACCACTGAGTGTTTGATCCGTGCCGCAGGAGAACGTCTTGTTCGTCGTGTCCCAAAGGAGCTTATTCGTCAAAGCGTCGCAGTCAGTGAGCCCGCCGCCGGTGATGCCGGAGCTGGAAAGCGTCAGGCGGCCGCCGACCGATGTTGCATCAGACAGCGTGAAGCCCGCGCCAGAGCCGGTGGCATCGAACGTAACGCCACCAGTCGCACTTACCGTGGCGCTCAACCGGTTGTTGGCATCGTAGGAAAGTCGTAACTGCTCAGTTGTACTGCGCACCTCAAGTTTTGTCGCGGGAGCTCCAGCAATGCCAACCGCAACATTGCCGGTATCATAGTAAATATCGCTGCCCGTGGTCGTCCACTGACTACTGCCGCCGCTCACAGTTCCCCAACTCACCGTACCAGTTCCATTCGTCTGCAACACCTGGTTGAGTGTCCCATCGGTATTCGGCAGAGTGTACGCGCCGATTTTCAAGGCGCCGGTAAACTGACCTGTTCCCTGGACGTCAAGTTTATAGCCGGGAACGGTCGAGCCGATGCCGACGTTTCCGCCCGTTGCCAGAATCACATTGTCGCCGCCCGCCGCGATGCTGAACGGTTGCGCGCCGTACTGCGCGGAGTATGCCTGCGAGAGCACTTGCACGCCGGCAATCTTGGCTGGTGTCGCACCTTGCGTTGCATCAACGGTGATGCGGATATAACGAGCATCGACGCCGTTGGGGGTCGAATTGTAGTGGATTACCGAGGGTTGCGTATTGCCAGTGACCGCACCCGCAAAGCTTTTATATCCAGTACCATCATCATAATCGATATGATAATCCTTTGGAACTTGCGCTTGATCTTCACGGTAGTTCGTTCCAAAACTCACGGCCTTGATATCGTCGACGGTAGAGCCAAGATCAACAATCAATGTTTCTCCTGCTGATGCGTTCCAGTAATCGTTGCGTCCTTGGTAGGTCGGGCCATTGCCGGTCGCAGAACCCGTTCCTGAAACGGTGGCTCCGGCGGCAACGTTCGTGAGTCCGCGCGTTTGCGTGAGCGCAGTTGCGGCTGAACGTCCCTGCACGAGCAATCCATACCCTTGAATGTTTGTGTTGTTGACGAACAGAGCGGGTTGGTTGGCAAAACTTGACTCTGCTTTCACGCCGCCGCCGGTCGTGACAATCTTATAGTTTGTATCATCCGTCGCGCCGTTGACAAGCACTCTCCCGATCGGATTGAGCAGGATGTTGCCGGACGCGCCCGTTGTTTGCAGCGTGAGGTTGCTTGCCGCACGAGAAATTGTGGCGACGGTATCAAGCTGCGGCTGGATCGCAACGGATGGAATCCATCCTTCGCCGGCCGTGCCCGTCACGTCAATATCATTCCCCGCGCCAACGTCTGCGACGTAGTTGCCGGTTGTGTCGGTCGTGAGTGCTACAGCATCAGTGGCAATGGCCAGTGCCGTTGATCCGTCCGTGTCGAGCGTTCCCGTCACATCGGCGGTGAAGGTGTGGCCGGAAAGAACGACTGTACCGCTGACGTCCGGGAAGGTATAGGTTTTGTTTGCCGTTGAAAGGTCAGCGACGTCGAAAATGCCAAAGAGCGACGGCGTTGCGCCGTTCTCCAATACTTTTGTCTGTGTGTTACTCGTCACGTCGCCTTCAACAACAAGGTTCGCTCGGCCGGCGCCGGCATTCGTCACGTTGAGTGCGGTATCGCTCGTTCCTGCGCTTGTGTAAATAGTGCCACTCGCATTGGCGATAATGAGATTTTGATTCGTCCTGATATTGCCGTCAATGACGTCCAGCGCTTCGTTTGGAGCACCGCCAATGCCGAGTCGTTTAGTTGAGTTGTTCCAAATGAACTTTCCATCACCGCCAACCGTGTTGCTGCCGTTCCAAAACGTTGCCTGACCTGCTACGCCGGATCCGGAGATGGTTCCCGACCCGCCTGTTGCATCAGCACTGCAGATCCAGCCCGACGTGGAATACTTTAAGATTTCGTCGGTAGCGCACGTTCGAAGCAAGCTGAGGCCGTCTGTCTCAGCCTGAAGCCCGGGGCCGGTTGCATTGAGCTTGACCGCAAACGTCCCTTGCGTGTCACCAGAACCAGTTTCCGCGAAGGTCAGGCCGTTGCCGCCAACGAGTTCCGCGCTGAGGAATCCCGCTGTTGTATCCGTTGCACTCGTTTTCACCGTGAACGCATCCGTTGCGGTAATCGCAATGTTGCTCGCGTTCGTGATTCTGCCCTGTGCATCAACCGTGAGCCGTGGAACGTTGGTTGCGTCGCCATATGTTCCCGCCGCAACGCTGGTGTTCGAGAGCGCGATGGTTCCCGCGCCCGTAATGGGATTGGGGCTGAATGTGAGGCCGCTCGTGACGGATTGCGTGCCCGGCGTTCCTGCGCCAACGCTCGTGACGGTGCCCGTGCCATACGCATTCGTATCCCACGAAAGGTTGCCGTTCGTGTCACTCTTCAGGAACGCAGTTGCGCCTGGTTGCGTGGTTGGTAACGTCCAGAGAAGATTGCTGCCGAGTGCATCAGGGGCCTTGAAACCGGCGTATTCCGAGCCATTGGACGAGAGTTCCGCAAGACGAATCTCGCCAGGACGTCCATTCGCCGTGACGCGGCGGATGGACACGTTATCCAAAGAGCCGCGAAAGTCGCTCGTTGGTACAAAAGCAAAGACCACGGAGCCGCTCGAAGTGACAGTAATTGCCTGCACATACGTGCCGTTGGCATTCACTGTCGTGCCATACGCTCCGCTGATCCTCGGTGTCACACTCCCTGCTGTCCAGTCTCGAACGACAAACTGTACAATGTAGACCTCACCGCTTGTGACGGATAAGCTTCGTGAAAGGCCGCCAGTACCGTCAACACTGTGATCTGCCTCTTGATTCGGCGTATCATACGACCAGCCAGCGTTGAAAGACCAGCCCACGGATGTTGTAAAATCACCGTTTGTGATCAAGGTGTTCGTGGAAGAAGCGTTCCCGATAGAGATATCACCGCTGAAGTACCCAGCATACCCGCCGCCTTGCTGCTCCGCATAGAGCGCCGAGTTGACGGAACTCGCATACGCGGCAATCGCGTCGCCGGAAGAACCAGCATTGGTCCCGCCCGTTTGATCCACCACAAGCTGCGCGTTGAGCGCTGGCGAACCGGTTTGCCCCAAACCGAGCTTTGTTTGCGTGGTGTTGCCGCGTCCGGTCACCAGTGCGAGCGTATCGGTCTCGGCGGTGAGAAAGCTTGTGTTATCGTATGTACTCGACTCGATCTTGCTCGACGTGTTGTTATACACGAGAAACTTGCTCGCCGTGTAACTCGTGTTGTTTGTCCCGCCTTGGCCGATGCCAAGCGTCCCGGTTGTAGTTATGTTTTTCAATGCATCCGTGAAAACACCTTTCGATGCCGTGAGGCTAGAAAGATTCAACCCGGCAAACGTAGGAGATGCGGCAGTATGGATATTTTGGGGGGTGGAGAGGGTAAATGTTCCTGCTCCCGCATTATCGGCAACATTGATTTGATTCGTCGTGCCCTGCAGAATGCGTTCTGCGGAAAGCGAATCGTTCGCCACAGCAACAAGGTATGCGGCGTCGGAGGGCGCGCCGGTTGCCGGAGCGTCTTCCCACGTGCCTACGCCGTCTGTGCTTGAGGTAAGCACCTTGTTTAGTCCCGCGCCCGTCGTGAGCTTGAAGCCCGTGGTCGTGATCGTGCCGTTGACATCGAGCGCGCTTGACGGATCTATTTTGCCAATGCCGACACTGCCACCAGCGTCCACACGCATTCTTTCCGCACCAGCCCCGTCGGCAAAAATGATAGGTGAACCGGCTAGAGCATCCCAATTCAAACGAAGTGGATTACCGCTCACTGCCAGACCAGATCCAGTGGGACCATCCGTTATTCGCAAACCTTGAGCAATTGGTTCTTCTGCTCCCGAAATTCTTATACTTCCCCCCGCTGTACCGGTAACTTTGAGCCTCCCTCCGGAAACTTCCAGCTTAGAGTTTGTGTCTGGCGTCGGCGTGCCGATGCCGACGTTGCCGTCAGCTTTAATCCTCATTTTTTCAGTCAAAGACCCCGCATTTCGTGTTTTAAATAATAAATCTCCATAACCACCGTCAGCTGAATTTTGATAGGCGGCATTTACTTGTGCTAATTCATGCTCTGTGTTGTCAATATAAAATCCATAACCGAAGTCTGATGACCCGACACCGTCAGTCACAGTTGCCCGTATGGCAGAGCCTGTTGTAGTATTTTTAACATCAAGTTTACTTGATGGACTCTCCGTGCCGATGCCGACGTTGCCGCCGGAAAGAATAGTAACAGCTTCATTGCCCACAGTGTCATTTCTTACCATGAAACGGCCATCGTTCGCGCCCCTCAGTGCCCACTGTTGTCCTGTGCCGGAATTGTTCTTAATAAGAAGCCCGACATCAATTCCAGCTTGCGTCCCTTCGATTGTTCCGAAAACACTCTCCGTTGAATACACATGCAACAGACTACCCGGACTCGTCGTGCCGATGCCGACGTTGCCCTGATCAACAAGAAGTCCGTAGCCGCCGCCCGTATTGCTAAAGTAGCCGCCGGGCTGGTTTGCGGCTGACGATGTGCTTGTGGATTTCATGCCAAGTGTTGAAGCGGTGATTGCATAATTCGTATCAACAGAACCACCAACGGCAATGGCTGTATTTGTTGTCGCGCCGCGGCCGGTCACTAACGCGAGGGTGTCGGTCTCCGTAGTGAGCCAATTCGGCGTTTTCCATTCCGGAATGCCACCTGCGGCAACGGAGAGGATTTGGCTGGAACTGCCGATACCGAGTTTGGCAAGCGAATTCTCCTCGTTAGAGTACAGAAGGTCGCCTTTTGTATACGTTCCGGTGCCGGTGCCGCCACGACTCACTGCAAGCTGCGCTTCGGCGTTGAGTAAACCATTGCCACCGGAGGTGTAGATGGGGCCGTTCGTTGTAAGGCCGGAAAGGTTCAGCCCGGCAAACGCCGGTGATGCGGTGGCGTGGATGTCCTGCGGGCCGGATAGGATGGTTTTGCCTGCCTGCGTGTTGTCCACCGTCACGCGGTTTGCCGTGCCTTCAAGCGTCCGTTCTGCGGTGAGCGTGCCATTCGCTACAGCGACGATGTACTCTGCGTCCGTCGGCGCGCCGGTTGCCGGAGCATCCTGCCATGTGCCGACACCGCTTGCATTCGAGGTGAGCACTTTGCTCGCTGCTGCACCCGTCGTGAGCTTGAAGCCCGTGGTCGTGATCGTGCCGTTTACGTCGAGTGTGCTTGAAGGAGACGGCTGACCAATGCCGACGTTACCGGTATCATCAACTGTTAGTCTCACCGCGTTGCTGGCTGTTATATCAGTTAACGTAAAATGGTCATTATTCACGCTCGGGGAACCTGCCTGTAGTTCCCATGAATGTCCTCCACTCCCGTTTGAGAGTCGCAATCCTTTGCCAACCGCGGCTCCGCCGCTCGGTACTATTTCCAGACTGCTATTTGGTACTGTCGTCCCGATGCCGACTCTTGCATTATATGGATCTACAAAGAACGTGTTGTTGTCCTGGAAATGTTTTACTCCTTGATTTTTTATCCGCCATGCAAGCACCTTGGCCGAAGAACCGGCCATGTAATCAACCAAACGGCGGGCAAAGCCCAAGGCATCCGCGCCCTCGGAGGCAAAGAAGCCCGACTCATCATGAAACCAAATACCACCACTGTCGCTTTCGCAGATGATCAGCACTTTGTCAGCAGTATCTGGCGATGGACGAGAGTAGAGAGAAACACACTCTGGCGCTAAAGTCGTGAGAAATGTCGTCACGTCACTGTTGGCGCCAACACTTCCATTACTCCGATAATCTTGCGTGATGATGTGGTAGGCATCGGCTGCTCCTCCACTCGCATACGCGCCGCCAGTGACCTGCGTTGTGGCTTTTATTGGATAGATGGAGGCTGCTGTATCGTTTCCTGTAGTAATAATATTCCGTCCATATTTTTTCCAGAGCGTGTAGAGAGTGCTTTCTGGATTGTAATCGCCTGCCGACCATCCCGTATGGTCCCACATGTATATGTCGTAATCCAGTGAGTCCAATGTAGCAGCGGTTGAGTCCTGATGAGCAGTGATTTCATTCGTTCCTTCAATAATTCCATTGGTTACCAGGGCATCGTAGTTACCATTCACACTACTGGTATTTCGGATAAGGGCGAGTTTCGGCTTTCTTCCTATACCGCCAATTGAATTATTCGAATAGCCCAAGTCCACTTTGTAGTTGGGCATCGTGGTGCCGATGCCGACGTTGCCAGTTTCATCTATAGTCATTCGCTCGGAGAGCGTTCCCGTTTCCGCCGCTGCAGTAAAAAACCCTAATTGACCAGCTTTGAAATCACCAACGCCTCTTAACCCTTTAATTTGCGCCTGAACATTAACAGATGAGGAAAAATTATTGTAAAACTCTATCGCTCCCGAATCATCACGATTTGAAGCGCCTGTACCCTCAAAACGTCCCCAACCACTAACATCTAACTTTTGGCCAAGTTTCGTCGTCCCGATGCCGACGTTGCCGCCCGTGTCAATCATGACGGCTTCGACTGCACCTGGGCCAAGAGGATTATCTGCCGGAACATTGGTGCGAAGACGAATGTTGCCCTCGGAGGAGATGTAGCTGTCCGATTCCCATACGCTCGAGATATAGAGAGGTTTTTCCGACCCACCGCGGGCAAACTTGGCAATAGTCCCATTACCATCTGCTCCCAGCACATCCAACGTGAACCCGGGACTCTTGCCGATGCCGAGTTTGTTCGTCGCTGCGTCCCAGAAAAGGTTGTCCTCCCCGCCGATTTGGTCCGTGTCCGTGCCATAGGCAACTTGACCCGTGTTGATAGACCCGCTGAACGCACCGCCGAGATCTGACTTCTTGTTGACACACTCCACGCTGCCGCTGCCGTAAAAACACAGCGAGGATGCATTGCCGGCTCCTGTGCTGCCCAAATGGACGTTCCGGTCGTCGGAGAGCGAGAAAATGGGATTACCGGCGTTGTTGGATGAGGTGATGCCGAAGTATTCACTGGAACTGGCACCGTCAGCGCCAAAAACGTAACGGCTCGTGTAGGCGTTGCCATTCAACGTTCCGCCGCGATCAATGGAGTTTGGCAGCGTTGTTCGGTTTCCTGCAGGCAATTCAAGTGTTGTATCAACCGTCAGTGTCGTACCGACCCTTCCGGAGCCGTCAATATTGAAATTTGCCGCCCCTTGTGATCCCGTTTGGTTACGGATGAGGTCGGACCAGGAATCCACGCAGTCGCCGTTGATGCAAAAGTCAGTAGACGCGTTGATCTTGCCCGCGACAGTAAGTTTGTAGCTTGCACTCGAAGCCGTGCCGATACCGACACCCGTGCCGTCGTCAACGACTGTACTGTCCACAAGAGTTCCGCTTGCTGCCCCCCACTTCGGCAGGGTGTTTGCCGTCCCTGAACCCGTCACCCCGCCTGTCGCATTAATCGTTGACCAAGAACCCAAGCCATTTGCGTCCGAGGTCAGCACTTTGTTTGCGCCGGGACTGCCGCCGCGGATCTTGATTTGTCCGCCAAGATCAAGCGATGCATCAGGCGCTACCGAGCTGCCCAAGCCAATCCCAAGCTGGTGGGTTGCCGGAACATAGACAAAATTTCCCGCATCCTGCGCATAGGTACTGCCTGGAGCCGTAAAAACGACGGAACTTTCATCAAACGCCGTACCGGTTCCCGTGCCGCCCTGGCTGACCGAGAGCGGAGTCGTCATGCCCGTGAGCTTTGTGATGTCTGCGTTCTCGCCGCTCTTTGCAGCAACAAGATTTGCCCTGGCAGTGGCAGCGTTGCTTGCCCCGGTGCCGCCGTAGCCGATGTCAAGCGGCCAGGTCAGTTTAATAATCGGAACCTGCGGGTTGGTTTTGTCCACGGTCAGCGGCACTTCAGCGTTGACGTCCGTGACGGTGCCATCACTGCCGCTTCCGGCGTCAGCCCAATCAGTAATACAGCTCGTGTTGGCTCCTACTGTCAGACAGTACTCCGAAGCGTTGACTAAACCGCCAAGCGTGAAGTCAACGAGCCCGCGCGTGTTGGAAAAGCGCGCAAGCTTGTCCTGTGTTGCGTTCCACTGCGGCTGAAGAAAAATGTCGTTCGTCGAGGTGATCAGCGATCCGGTCCTCCCCGAGATTGTATCCGTGGCTTCGCGGCCGATCGTCGCCGTGATGCCGGTCGAGCCAACAACCTTGATGACGCCTTGGTATACCGTCAGTCGCGCTGCGTTGGGATCAACGGCAAATGCTTTGGTGGTACCGTCTTCGGCCGCTTGCGCAGGAAGGCCGAGAAACGGCTGGAAGATCCTTTGGCTACTGGAAAAGAGTTTGGCAAGAGGCCGAATGTCAGTCCGCGACGTGGCAACAATTTCGCCATTGGTGACCAATGCGGGAACGGAGCGCGCAATGCTCCCATTGGGCGCCGATTGCAATACCGGGAGGTCATCGCCGCTTTTTCCTAGCTCTACCGTCACCGTCACGGATGCCTGCGCGGTTGCCGTTCCTTTTGTCGCGGTAATGGTGTACGTCGTCGTTTGGCCTGGCGCAACATTGCGGTTGCCGCTGGGCGCGGGCACGTTTCCAATACCCTGATCAATGGAGAGCGTGTCCGCGTTGGTTGATGTCCAGCTGAGTCTTGCGCTGTTGCCTTCAATAATCGTCGAGGGCAAGGCGCTGAGTGTGACCGTCGGAATCGGCACTGTCACCGTTGCTGTTGCCGTTGCCTGTCCGCCATCCCCCGTCGCCGTGATCGTATACGTCGTCGTCTGCGGCGGAGATACGGTTGTCGTGCCCGACGGCATGGTGACAACGCCGACACCCTGGTCAATGGAAAGCGACGTTGCATTGGAAGAGTCCCAGGCAAGCACAGAAGCTGATCCTTGATTTACCGTATCCGGCGTGGCGGTCAAGACGACGGTCGGCGCCGTGGGCGGAGGGACTGGAGGCGTCGTAACATTGAGCGTATTGGAAGGGGTTGATCGGTTATTGTAATTATCAACCGCAATCACTTGGTATGAATAAGTGATCTCGCCTTCCACGCTAGTATCATCAAACGGTACCGTGGTTTGATCCTCGGACGCCGTAATAACACCGACTTTGTTCTGGTTTGGCTGGTTTGCATCATACGGAGTGCAATTGGGAACGGATGATGCGTTGCAGCGATACGCCCAGTATTCCCGAAGGCCGCCGCCGCCCATATCGATCGAGGGGCTCCATTGGAGATGGGCGACATTGTAACTTGCCTCTCCGTTTTGCGAGAGATTGCTTGGCGCAGTAGGAACCAACACGTCTACGCATCCTTCAACAACACCAAGCGGGTCACATATGAGGCCGGTTGCTCCGCACTGGTCTGTCGCTTGCCCCCAGCAGTCACTTGAAGAACATGGTTCATTTTCGGTGCACACATAATCGCCAGTGACATATGGTGAGGGAGTTCCTACAACAATGGATTCCTTCGCGTACATCGTGCCGCTATTTTGGGCGATATTAAAGAAAAATGCCGCGTTTGTGCTGTTGGTCCCGCCAAGTGCAAAGTTGGAACCGGAGTACGCCGGCGAAATCGGCCGTATCGTATTGGGCGCCTGGTCGTACGTAAAGAAGGTTTCTCCGGCAATTTCTTCCCAGGAACTCTTGCAGACTCCTCCAAGACACAGACTGACTGCGGAAAGTAAGCCGCTGCCATTTCCATCCGGGTTTGTTGCAATTTCAACATCGCCTTCCACGCTAACGCGTCCGCGAAAAAAGCCAGCATACGCATTCTTCCACGCGCCATCCCATCCGTAAATACCGTAGGAATTTGACGAATCATTACCGGCGACGCCCAAAAGGCCAATCTGCTGGCCTGTGCCGCCTGTTCCTGTGTAGCCCACGCCGTACACCGCAGCAGATGCATTGATATACTCATCACTAGCGCCGCGGGTTGCCTTCGATCCTTCGCCCCAGATACCGGCAACCGTTTTACTATCAGTCCCCGTGTATGTTGGAGAAAGGCCCCTGAAGGAAAAAATGCTGCTGTCTGGAGCCTTCGCTGTCAGGGAACCATCCTTCGTTTGCGCAACCGATGATACGTTGAGCGGCGCGGCAACATTTCCTCCGGGCGGTATTTGGCCTGGCTCGGTCCAAGCAGCATGCGCTGGAATGGCGCCAAAAAACAACAACGGCCCAAGGACGAAACCGAGGGTTGCGATAGAATGTGTCACTATTTTTTGCAGGGGTTTTGGAATTTGTACTCCCTAAGCAAGTGTATTTGTTTGCTATCCGCACGTTTGCGGGAACCGTACAGCTATCGATCTTTGTACTGTAGAGTATACAATATTCTTATCAACACTGTCAACAATGCGGGCGCCGTTCACGACCTGTTATGAGAGGTCAAAAATGCTCTTGCCCAATATTCATTCACCCCGCACCAATGGGAAGCCTCGTCTGTCAAGGTGGGGAGGAATGTTGTATGAAACGCGAAGCGTCATGCCCTGAAGCCACGGCTGTCCTTCGACCTTGCTCAGGATGGTTCACGAAGGATGGTGAGCATGTCGAACCATGAAGCCGTGGTGCGGGGTTCACTCCTGAAAATTCTTTGGGAGAGATAAATTAGGGGGGCGGTTGATGAGGTGTCACGAGAAAAATGGGCAAGAGCAAGAGAAATCATAAACAGGCATGATGATGCTTTCTGGGGAGCAAATTTTTACCACCACGCCGAGGTTTTTCAGGAAATTTTTCCAGAGCTGCAAACGGCGAGGGAATTATTCGAGACCCAATTTCAGCATCTCATCCGATTGTTGAAGTTTTCTGCGAAAAAGATTCAGAAAGCAGGCACCGGCAAGAGCATCAGGGCGCTTGCGTTTGGACATGAGGATTATTTGGCGTATGCGCTTGATCGGTACTTCGAGAATCACCAGATAGGCAACTGTGAGACAATCCACTTTCAGATAGACAATGGCGGCAGGAGTAAGGCTCTTGTTTGTGGGATATGATATCCGCTCGTCATGAGCGCGAGTCTTTTCCACCCCCTTGTTTTGAGGATGGTAATGATTTCGCGTACGCTATTCAGTGTATTGAACGACTGAGTTTCAAGTGTTATTTCTGGCTTCTCAAGATTCTGCAGTGTTTCTTCATCGAGTTTTTTCTTGAGGGAATCAACAACACGAACAAATTTGTCCTGGTAAACTAAGGCTTCATCGGGAACATCCGGACCAAATTTTTCTTTGTTTTTTTTCTGTGGCGCCGGAGGAAATAAAGAAAATTCCTTGATTTTCCACCGAGATACAACTCCACGACTGCGGCAACGCGTACGCTGCCGCCTAGAAATCATCCGAATGCCGGTAATCCGTCGGATAGTATTTCTCGCCCACCTTCTGCAGCCCTCCGCCGAGAACGATGATCGCATCGTATGGGTATTCCTTCTTTTCCTGTTCTCGAGGCTCTTGCCCTTCTGGGTTCATGGGCATGCAAACATCTTCTGGTGAATGACTGGAGTGCCTCTTAAACGAGGCTCGTACCTACTTTAGCAAAAATTCGGCCCAATAACTCGCGCGCCTTCGGCGCGCTCGAGCCTTCGCCCCTTTCCGCTTGCATACTATTTTAATTTTCGCGGTGATGAGACTTTTTTGAATGGAATGAGCGGAAAGGGGCTCGGCTTTAAATACATTGTGCTCGGTCTGTAATTTTTTAATTGAACGTCTAAGACTAAAGGGGGTGCAGCACTCGGCATACGCCTCGGGCTGTTAC
>CAYINT010000022.1:0-14484 GCA_964364875.1 uncultured Gammaproteobacteria bacterium
ATGACCCAACGGCGGTACCACATTCCCAAAGGAATCTATTTCATTACAACAAACACGGCGAACCACGTTTCATGGTTTACGGAGGATTCGTTGTGCCGGATTGTGATGGAACATACTTGGATGAACGCCTTGGCAAAGCATTTCACCGTTTTTGCGTTCGTAATTATGCCTGATCACCTGCACTTGCTGCTCCAAACCCATGGTGATGATATTTCAGAATGTATGCGCTCGTTGAAAACAAATTGTTCACGGGAAATTAATCGTCACCTACGCAGCGCTGGTGTCGACACCCGCGCTGCAAAATCAAATCACGCTGCATTTCAATGGCAACCGCGTTTTCATGATCACATCATCCGGAATACACAAGATTTCAAGACCCACCTCGACTACATCCGCAACAATCCTGTGCGTGCTGGCCTTGTGGAACATCCCGAAGATTATCCCTATCTCTACGTTGCTCCTGATGAAGTGTTCAAGAATTTGTTTTAGGGAACATGGAACGATCTCACTGGACAATCCCGTTCCCGCACTCTATAATGACTCGGCTAACGACTAACGGAGACCGTTATGGCCAAACTTGATTTTACCGATGCGAATTTTGAGTCCGAAGTGCTGAAAAGCGACAAGCCGGTGCTGGTAGATTTTTGGGCGCCGTGGTGCGGACCGTGCCGCGTGCAAGGCCCGATTGTTGAGCAGCTTTCCAACGAAGTCGGCGATAAGTACAAAATCGGCGCGCTTGACGTTGACGCCAACACGGCAACGGCACAAAAGTACAGTATCCTTAGCATCCCAACCATCATGATCTACAAAAACAACCGCGTTCTGTGGCAGGGCGTCGGACTCCAGCAAAAGGAGCGCCTGTTGGAAGAACTCCAAAAAGCAGAAACAGCTTCATGATGTCGAAAGTTGACTGTTGATTGTTGACAGTTATTTATATGGCAACCAATCCATTCCACAACGCAAAAACCCAGCTCAACAACGCAGCAAAGATTTTGGGCTATTCAAAGGAGCAAATCGCGAGTTTAGAGAACCCGCAGCGCGTCATGAGCGCGACAGTGCGTTTGGATATGGATGATGGAACGATGCAGTACGTTGACGTGTACCGCGTTCAGCATAACAACGCGCGCGGGCCGTATAAAGGCGGGATTCGGTTCCATCCGCAAACGAATATGAACGAAGTCAAAGCGCTTGCCTCCTGGATGACCTGGAAAACAGCCGTGGTCGGGATTCCGTATGGCGGCGGCAAGGGCGGCGCGACCATTGATCCAAAAAAGTTATCAAAGAGCGAGTTGGAACGCTTAAGCCGCGCCTGGGTACGCGCATTTTTTCCTAGTCTTGGGCCTGATAAAGACGTTCCCGCGCCGGACGTTAACACAACGCCGCAGATTATGGCCTGGATGGTAGACGAGTATTCCCGCCTTGCGGGAACATGGACACCGGCCGCGTTTACCGGCAAACCGCTGGAAATGGGCGGATCGCAAGGACGTGAAACCTCGACATCGCAGGGCGGTGTGTATGTCATTGAGGAGCTTTTGGCTGCATTGAAGAAAAAGGAACGAGGGATGACGGCCGCGATTCAGGGTTTCGGGAACGCAGGAGCGCACATGGCAGAACTCTTGTCGAAAAAAGGCATGAAGATTATCGCCGTATCAGATTCCAAAGGCGGGATATGGAGCGAGAAAGGTCTGGATGTTGCGCAGGTGGAACGTTTTAAGAAACAAAATGGAACACTTGTAGGTTTTCCGGGCGCGAAAACAATGACGAACGAACAGTTGCTGACACTCAGTGTTGATCTGCTTGTTCCCGCGGCGCTGGAAAGTGCGATTACGTCAAAGAACGTCGGGCGCATCAAAGCCAAGATGATTGTCGAACTTGCCAACGGTCCAGTGGAGCCGGACGCTGATGTTAAACTGTGGAAACGCGGCATTCCGGTGGTTCCAGACATTGTCGCCAATGCCGGCGGCGTCACGGGCTCGTACTTTGAATGGGTGCAAAACAGAACTGGCGACTATTGGACAGAGGACACGGTTTGGAAAAAACTCAAACCGATCATGGTCTCAACTTTCCGCGAAGTCTGGAAAGTACACAAGCAACACAACGTCCAACTTCGCACCGCAGCGTACATCGTCGCACTGGAACGCGTCAGGAAGGCGATGGAAATCCGGCATCAGTAGCCAAAAACGCGGGCAAGAGCATTCTCGTCAATAAATAGGAACGGGTAGTCTTCGGTTTTTTCGACAAGGCCGGCCTTCACCGGGTTGGCTTTGAGGTATTCCAAGTGATACAAAAAGTCTTTTTCGTCACGAATCATATGGTCATGAAAACCCTCTTGCCATTGGAACATTTGTTCTGTGGGCGTGGTGGCATTTGTGGGCGGGGTGGCACCACCCCGCCCACAAAGATAGCGATTGATTTCTCGAGAAGCATTGGTTTTCACCGAACGCAGGATTTCAGAGAGCGGAACAGTATTGACGCGCACCATCATGTGTAAATGATCCGGCATAATCACATAAGCAAAGAGGTCAAAATTCTTCAGGGCAACATTCTTCCACAATGTTCCTTCGAGTAATCGCGCACAGGCAAAATCACGAAAATGTTCTTCTCTCCTCTGAACATTGCTTGTAATGAAATATACTGCGTTTTCTTGTGAGAAATGGCGAAGTCTGGAATGTTCCATAACAAAAATGGCGGGAAAGATTTATTGCCCGTCACACAGAGCATAGCAAAGTTACGAAAAATTACAAGTAGCCGGGGGTCATCTCTTCGTAGGTGGGGTGGTGCCAACCCACTTTGTCATTTCATCGGCGGGAAGATCACCGTTTCGCGCACGGATTTGTCGCACAAAACAGCAAACAGCCTTTCGGATATTCCAAACCCGGCTGCTGGCGGCATGCCATATTCCATTGCCTCAATATAGCTCTCGTCAATCATCTGCGCTTCCTTGTCGCCGGCTGCGCGAAGTTGCATCTGCTCAACAAACCGTTCCCGCTGATCAAGAGGATCATTGAGCTCGCCGAATCCTTTGCCAAGCTCCGTGCCGCAGGCAAGAATTTGCAGGCGCTGGACTTTGTTTGGTTCGCCAGGAACGCGTTTTGCCAACGGTTCAACTTCGACGGGCTGGTTGATGAGGAACGCCGGCTGCATGCTGATTTCTGAAAGCGGACGAATTTTCTTTTTGAAAATGAGATCAATGGTTCTGCCTTTTCCTGCACTCGGCTCGTAGGCAATATGCTGTTTGTCGGCATAAGCTCTGATCTCGTTTATGCTGGCGGAATGTAGGTCAATGCCGGTGTGCTTTTGGAACACCGTGAAGTAATCGAGTTTTTGCCACTCGCCGCCCCAATGAATTGTTTGGTTGCGGAACGCGAGGTCAAGTGCGCCGAATGTTTCTTGAATAACGGACTGGTACAGTTCCCGCAGAAATTCCATGAGATCGTCAAAGCTTGCGTACGCCCAATAGAACTCCATTTGCGTGTAGTCTTGGAGATGTTCGGTATCAATCCCTTCGTTGCGAAAAATTCTGCCGATTTCAAACACTTTTTCATAGCCGGCAACGAGCATTTTTTTCAAAGGGAGTTCCAGCGAAATCCGTAAAAAGAAATTCTTATCAAGCGCGTTGTGGTGTGTGACAAACGGCTCTGCTTCCGCGCCGCCGGGAACAGATTCGAGAACTGGCATGTCGACTTCAAGAAAACCTTTCTTGATCAAAAAGGAACGCATAGTCAACCAAAATGCGTTTTTTTTGACGAACAACTCTTTTATTTCGGGATTGAGGAGAATGTCGAGATACCGTTTGCGCAGCCGGATTTCTTCGTCATGCAAACCGTAGTGCTCGGCAGGAAGTGGCAGCAAGGATTTCGCCAGCATCCGAACGCTTGTTACTTCCAATGTTTTTTCCTTTGTCTTCGTGAGAAACAAGGTTCCCGTACATTCGATAAAGTCGCCGATGTCAAACGCGTCCGTAAAGATCGGGAACATTTCACCAATATTTTCTTCTTTCACGAGAACCTGGATTTTCGCAGTGCCGTCTTCGATATGGCAAAACACGATTTTCCCCATGGCGCGCCAGCTGCGAATCCGGCCGACAAGCGTGATGGGCTTGCCTTGGAGTTTTTGGAACCCATGAAGAACCTGCGCGTTTGTGTGCGTTCTGCCGGTTTCCGGCGGATACGGATCAATGCCCCTGTCTTTCAAGAGTTGCAATTTCTGCCGTCGGACCTGGATAATTTCTTCGAGGCGTTGATGCATAGCGGGAAGAAGAATATAGCGAAAGTATAGCAGAATTCAACGTTCGACGGAACCGTACGCGTAGTATATGTAGCGCAGGTCGCGCGACCTGCGCTACAATAGCCACATGCACCGCCCAACACAGATTATGGAACGCGCACTGCGAAAAGCAGGACTTACCGTCATCGCCGGCTGCGATGAGGCAGGCCGCGGCGCATGGGCAGGTCCGCTGGTTGCGGCTGCGGTTGTTTTACCGGAGAACGTTCGATTACCCGGCGTCCGCGACTCAAAGTTGTTGTCAGAACGCCAAAGAGAGCGATTGTACGGGATGATTACAAATAAAGCGCTTGCCTGGAACGCTGCCATAATCACCGCGGAATGCATTGACAAACATGGCGTCCATAAAGCCAACCTCGCTGCGCTGTGTCAGGCAGTGGCAGAACTCCCGGTGCGCGCAGAACATGCCTTGATTGACACGTTCCACGTGGAAACCATGCCATGTCCGTCAACATCCGTGCTCCATGGCGATCGGAACGTGTTGTCCATCGCCGCGGCTTCCGTTCTCGCTAAAGTGACGCGGGATCGGATCATGATCGAGCTTCATGAACTCTTTCCGCAGTACGGATTTGTCCGGCATAAGGGATACGGAACAAAACAGCACCAACAGGCATTGGAACGTTTCGGGCCAACTCCGCTGCACAGGACATCGTTTGCGCCTATTGCCAGACTCGCAGTTCTCAGGGCGATGTGATAGAGTAAAAGAGAAATGAACGCACCACAAACGACTGACGGAAGTAACGAACTCTTGCATGCGCGGGAACTGTTGGAACGCGCGGGCGTAACGCCGCACATGACGGTCGCGGATTTTGGATGCGGCAATGCCGGCTACTTTACGATTCCTGCATCAACGATGGTCGGCGACAAGGGCACCGTCTATGCTGTTGACGTTGTGCAAACAGTGTTGAGCAGTGTCAGCGGCGCGGCAAAACTTGCCGGTTGCCATAACGTCCAAACGGTTTGGTCGAATCTGGAGCACGTTGGTGCGACGAAAATTCCGGAAAATACGGTTGACGTCACGCTCCTCATCAACATTCTGTTTCAAACGCAGGATCAGGCCAGCGTCATTAAGGAAGCGGCTCGGCTAACAAAAGCTGGCGGCAAGATCCTTATTGTGGACTGGAAAATTACTGCAACGCCGCTTGGCCCGTCGCAGGCAGTGCGCATTTCGCCGGAATCCATCCGCATTGCAGCGCGTGATGCTAACTTAGACGAACTTGACTCTTTCGACGCCGGGCATTTCCACTTCGGGCTGTTGTTCAGGAAACTATGATGTTCGGCATAGCGGAGGTTCCCAAACCTCCGCAATAAAATTATGAGAATTATGTCCCATCCCTTCCATTGTGGACAGTTTTGCGGTATAGTTCTTTGTGAACCTCGTTTGACGGGAACAAAGAGTGTTTGGTTGCTGAGGAAAAAAGATTCCTGTCATGCATCAAAGAGGCAAACTTGGCCATTGGGGAGAATCCGTTGCCGTCCGGTACTTGCGCCGGAAGGGTTTTGTCTTGCTCCAAAGGAACGTCCATACCCGATTCGGCGAGCTTGACCTCATCATGCTTGATGGGAAGGAGCTTGTTTTTGTCGAAGTAAAAACGCGTCGATCCAACCGATTTGGAACAGGTACCGAAGCAATCACGCAAAAAAAATTCCAGCGGATCGAACGCTCTATTGCCGTCTACCTTTCCACGTGGAGCGTTCCTATTTCGTACAGGCTGGATGTTATCGCAATTGCAAAGAAGCGGGACATGGTCGTCATCGAACATGTCCGGAATGCGTCACTGGAAATTCCGTGACGGTTTCTGCTGTCCGTAGGGTTTTGTGTTGAAAATGCTACGCCGCCTCTGCCTGTGCGTACCGATCCCACAGCAAGTTGAACGCTGGCCTATATTCTGGTGTTCGGCGGAGACTTTCAAAAATTTGCGCGAGAATACTTTTGATTGCTCGGATGAGACGTTCTGGATGACGTTGTATTTCTTCATTGCTTGGAAAACGTTCTGCAACAACTGGAATGGTTGTTGCAGGAAGCTTTGCAAACTTTTGCCGTGCGCGCTCGCCGGTTGCAAGGGTGAGTTGCACGTATACCGGCGGAGGAAAACCACTAATATGAAGCACGATATCCGCTTTTGGCGTGCCTTGGTCAAGTTCTTGGGAGCCGTGTTCAACAGCAAAAAGACCGAGATGTTGAAGTTCCCGCACGACAATGTCTTCAACATCATGTCCACCCTCACGCCGAGTCATGATGTCAGGATGATGATAGTCCTGCGTATAGCGCGTGTCGAACAGGGTGTGAACGGTTTGGTCAAACTCTCCTTCGGACATCTGGCTTGCCTCTTGCGCAGTGACCAGGCTCTCGTTAACCAGTTTGTCCATTTTGTGGGCTTGCCGGCGGTCGTCGTCAATCTGTTCTCGCGAAAAACCGCGTTCCATGCATCAAGAATAGCATACGCGGCACGATGTGTATGCTTCCTCCCAAGGAACCCTGCCGGATAAACACTGTTGCCCAACAGAGAGAAGGCTCCCAGGGTTGGAAGTTGACGGTTGATAATTGGTAGTTGCAAAGCAAAAGCCGACCCACGTGGAACAAAGTGTGTGGAGTCGGCGGCATGATTCCTGGGGTCATGCCTGGACGTCGCCGTAAAGCGAGCGGAAGGAACATGATGAAGGGTATCCGTCTCGATCCGGCTGACATTCACTTAGCGTCGAAGTCGGTCAGTTTTCGGTCCTTCCCGTTGAATCCGATCGAAAATCTCGGTCCGATGGACGATGACTTCCTGTGGAGCCTCGATCGCCAGCTTGACCTGTCGTCCGCGGATTTCCACCACCGTGATTCTGATTGTATCACCGATCGTGATGGATTCGCGCAACTTCCGTGTTAGCACTAACATGGTCTTCCTCCGGGATGGTGAAACACGGATGCATAAGCGAGGATAGGACGACACTACCATGTTTGCTGTCTTTCGGCAAGCGACCACAGCAGATCGCGCGCATAGGGAAACTTGACAGAAAATACATCATGCTTTAGTTTATAAGCAGACTAGTTGAGTAGACTAGTTCTTTTTTGGGACAAGAACTCTATAACAACGTATGAAAAAATCTCCCATTCTCGAAGCGATTGACCAGATTTGCGAGGAAAAACACATTGCCCGCGAGTCTGTGCTTGCGACAATCGAAGCCGCGCTTGCTGTTGCGTACCGCAAGGATTTTGCCGACAAAAAGAACCAGAACATCGTTGCTGAATTCAATCCCGAAGATGCTTCTGCGCGGATTTTTGACGTTAAAGAAATCGTCGAGGACGAGCTGTTTGCGGAATACGAGAAAATGCGCGAGGAGCAGGAAAAAGCTGCAGCAGAACAAGCATCAGTGGCATCGGTAGGGGTTCAACATGTTGAACCCACTGGACAAGCCACCATGCCAGCAACAACGGAACTGACATCAGAAGACTCAGAGGAAGAAAAGAAACGCCGGTTTGATCAAAAATCGATGATCCCGCTTGCCGAAGCATTGAAAGTCAAAGAAGACGCGAAAATCGGCGATGTCATGAAGACAGAGCTTTTTCCACCGGATGAATACGGGCGCATGGCGGCGCAAACGGCAAAACAAGTTATCATCCAGCGGCTCCGCGAAGCCGAGCGCGAAATGACGTTTGGTGAATTTAAGGAAAAGGTCGGCGAGATTTTGACGGGAACGATCCAGCGTATTGAGAATCGCGCTGTGCTTGTTGACCTTGGCCACGCAACAGCCATTATGCCAGCCGGTGAGCAGATCGAGCGGGAACACTACCAGCCCGGTCAACGCATCAAGGTCTATCTTGTCTCCGTCAACCAAACGACACGCGGTCCGGAAATCCTTGTTTCGCGGTCACACCCGGAAATGGTGAAAAAACTCTTCATGCAGGAAGTGCCCGAGGTCGCATCCGGCGCAATCACCTTGAAAGGCATTGCGCGCGAGGCCGGTTCCCGAACAAAAATTGCCGTGTATACGACGGAACCGAATATTGATCCGGTGGGATCCTGCGTTGGCCAACGCGGCACGCGCGTTCAGACCGTTATTGGAGAACTCGGCGGCGAGAAGATCGACATTATCCAGTACGAAGAAGACGCGGTCCGCTTTATCATCAGCGCATTGTCGCCGGCAAAAGTGTTGTCCGTGAAATTGCTTGAGGAAGAAAAGCGCGCCATTGCAGAAGTCAAGGAAGACCAGTTGTCGTTTGCTATCGGCCGCGCAGGACAAAATGTTCGGCTTGCAGCCCGGTTGACCGGCTGGAAGATTGCCATCGTCAAAGAAAACGAAGAACCGGCTGCGGCAAAGTTGGAGGAAACTACTCAAGAGAGTCCGGAATCAGCGACCGAAGGCAAGAAAACTCCCTCTGCCTCCACCTCATCCTTCGACTCGGCTCAGGATGACCCTGAGAGAAGGTCGAATGGGTCACAAGGGGGAGAAGCTAGCGAAACAACGGACAACGTCCCTCTTCATGAGGATGGGGATGTCAAACTTCCGGCTGCAACTGGCGCAAGAGAATCCATTGCCGAATCAGAGGCTACTGTTCCCGCCGAGACAACTGCCGAAGTGACGGAACAGAAAGCCGAATAACGAAGGAGGAAACACAACATGCGCCACCGGACGACCTATCACTTCTTCCGGCGCCTCTTTGTCACTATAGCAAAGGGCAAACTCCGCAGTGTCCGCGGACTTGACAATCTGCCGAAAGGCCAGCCCTTTATTCTTGCCGCAAACCACTGCAGCTGGCTTGATCCCGTCTACCTCACGGCAGCCATTGACCAGTGGAGCAAACATCTGCCGCTGCTCTTTATTTCCGCCACAAAAAAACACCGCTGGACACAGGCGGTGATTCCCATCGACAAAAAGGATAAGGGGCGCTGTCTGCAAATCGCGCAAGAATATCTCAACCTTGGACTGCTCGTCGGGATCTTTCCGTATGGCGACCACATGGCTTCTTCCACAAAGGCGAGAACGGGCGTTGCTCGGCTCAGCCGCTGGGCAAATGCGCCGGTGATTCCCGCTTCGATTCAAAACGTCACACCAGCCCGCGCGTGGAAAGCAGTGTTCATGTTTTTGTTTCAGAAGAGAAGCATTGATATCAGTTTCGGCAGCCCGATTGAGTTTGCTCCCGTTCCGCAGATCACCGCCGAAACCCTTGCCGAGGATATGGAGCAGATTACCAAAGCCATGAGGCAACTCAATGGAAATGAGTATGGTATATAGTCTTTTGCAACCCTTTATTCCCAAGCTTCTTCGCAGGGTCGGCGGTATTGAAGGATTGGAGAATCTTCCGGAACACGGTCCGTTGATTGTGGCGTCAAACCACGTCAGTTATTTGGAACCGGCTCTCCTCAGCCTTCTTGTGATTCAAAAAACCGATCAAACTGTATTTTCCATTGCGAAGATCGGCGTCTGGAAATTGTTCCACGCGCTTGGCCTTGCCGGATACATAGGACTGATTCCCGTTGATCCTAAAAACAAGAGCGCATCCATTGACCTTTGTCTTGCAAAGCTACACGATGGATTTCCCGTCCTGATTTTTCCCGAAGGGCATCGAAACTTCGAGCAGGTCTTACAAAAAGGCAAAACAGGAACTGCGCGGCTTGCCTTGCTCTCCGGCGTCCCAGTCATTCCTGCGGGGTATATTGGCCCGCGCGGCGGTTCCGTCGTAGAAACGGTGCGGCATTTGACGCAGTATGGAGATCAGATCCGCATTCGCTTTGGAACACCGTTGCATTTTTCGCGCGTTCCCGCAGAGCAGCTGACCTACGAACAATTGCAGATCACAACCGGCACGATCATGCGCGCTATTGCCGAATTGAGTACAATGCCATATCCTTACGAGAAAGAAAAATGAATAATGGAACTATCTCGTTATTCTTAACTCTTCATTTGTAATTCTTCGTAGTTTTCGATGCTGTACCAAACCATTCGCCATCACGCAGAGCGCATCTTCCGGCCGGTTATCGGCACGGTGGAAGGGGCGGAACATATTCCGGAAACCGGCCCGTTTTTGCTCGCGGCAAACCATATTGATTATCTTGACGGGTTTTTTATCACGTTTGCGCTCATCAGCAGAAACAAACGCATGGTCAAGTTTCTCACCGAAACAAACAATTACTGGTGGACGGGCGGCGCGGCTATTCCCGTGAATCCGAATAACAAAGTGAGGGCATTGGAACAAGCGGAGCAGGCACTGGGCAGCGGTTCCATTATTTGCATCTTCCCGGAAGGCGCGCGTAATTCGTCAAATGCATTACTGCCCGGAAAAACGGGAATCGCCAGGCTTGCGCTCTGGAACAATGTTCCTGTTATTCCACTCGGCCTCATCGGCGGCAGCGGCCGGAGTCCTGCGGACAGCCTTCGAACCTATGTGCTGCGCGGAAATGCGGTGCGCGTCAGGATCGGGAAACCGATTGCATTCCCTCGGGCAGAACGCCAAGCAATCAATAAACCATTATTAGAGCAAACTACCGACACAATTATGGAACACATTGCGATCTTATGCAATAAAACATACCACCATGCAAACACCGTGGAATAAGCTGAGCCATCTGAATCAGAATGAGTTTCGCGCGTTGCAAAATGCAAAACTTCGGGCGTTTGTCCGGCACCAATTGATGTTTTCGCCATACTACCGGAAACTCTTTACAAAGCACAATCTATCCCGCTCGGATATCCAAACAACGGACGATCTCGTGAAAATTCCATTTACCACAAAAGAGGATCTGGCTCCACGCGCAGATGAGCGAACACGGCCGCGCCAGTTTATTCTCCAACCGGACGAACATCTTATCAAACAGTATTTTCCAAAAAGCAAGCTGTTTCGTCTTGCCGCACGAAAAATAGCAAAAAAGGATGTGAAAGCGGAGCTGGAATGGGAGTACAAGCCAGTACATTTGCACTTTACCACCGGACGGTCAGCGCTTCCGACGCCGTTTGCCTACTCCTCCTACGATTTGGAACAGTTGAAGGAATCCGGCAAGCGCCTGTTGGACGTCAGCGGCATCTCGCATGACTCGGTTGCGATCAACGGCTTTCCCTACTCTCCGCACCTTGCCTTTTGGCTGACGTATTACGCCATGACGACGATCAGGATGCTTGGCCTGCATTCCGGCGGAGGCAAAATTATGGGCACAGAAAAAATCATTGACGCTATTCAAAACATGAAGGCAAGCGTGGTCGTCTTTATTCCCGGCTATTGCTATCACCTGCTCCGCCGGGCCGTGGAGCTGAAAAAAGATTTTTCTTCGGTCAAACACGTGATCTTTGGCGGCGAGCGGGTGAGTCCAGGACTGCGCGATAAGGTCAAGGAACTCTTAGGCAAGCTTGGCGCGCATGAAGTTGAGATTTTGGCAACCTATGCCATGACCGAAGGAAAAACGGCCTGGATTCAGTGCGGAGAACAGACCGGCTACCATCTCTATCCCGACATGGAATTTTTTGAAGTCATTGACGAGAACGGTCAGCGCGTCAAAGAAGGTGGGCCCGGAGAACTTGTGTACACGGCGCTGGACTGGCGAGGCTCGGTTGTGATACGGTACCGGACTGGCGACCGGACCCACGGCATTGACTACGGCGCATGTCCCAATTGCGGAAGGACGGTTCCGAGGATCTTGCCGGATCTGCAGCGCGCGACGGAAGTCAGGGAGTTTCATTTGACGAAAGTCAAAGGCGAGTTTATCAATCTCAATAACTTCTATCCAGTGCTTTCCGGAATCCGGGAACTCGAAGAATGGCAGATAGAAATCGGCAAGCGCAACAACGATCCGTATGAAGTAGATGAACTCCGGTTGTTTGTTGCTTTGAAGAATCCTGCCGACTTTGACCGCTTCGTTCCGATTGTGCAGAAAAAGGTGGAAGAAGCCGTTAATGTCAGTGTGAAAGTGGAACAATTGCCGCTTGGAGAACTGTTGGAACGGCTCGGCATGGAAACGGAACTCAAGGAAAAGCGCATTCTTGATGCCCGGCCAAAAGCGTAAAATCCATAACCCTCTGTGTCATTCTGAACCTCCGCATGGGACGATGGTGAAGAATCTCCATAGTGAAGTGTCATGCTGAACCAGGTGGTGAGCGCGGTCGAACCGTTGTTTCAGCATCTCCCTTTCTCAATCATCATATTTTATTTGTAATTTGTTGTTTCTATGCAAGTTACGCTTGAACATCTCCCCAAATCCTCCGTTGCCCTTACGATTGAACTCTCTCCTGACGAAGTGCGTCCGCATCTGGAACGTGCTGCCAATAGGCTTTCAGAACGCAAACCGGTCCCCGGGTTTCGGCCGGGCAAAGCGCCGTACGAAATCATGCGCAAAACAGTCGGCGATGACATGATTTTTCATGAAGCGCTGGAGCCGATTGTCCGCGCTACGCTGCCGCAAGCAATTCAGGAACAGAAACTGTTGACGGTCGGATCGCCCAATGTCGAAATTATTAAGCTTGCTCCTGGCAATCCGTTAATCTACAAAGCAACGCTTGGCCTGTTGCCAAAAGTTACGCTGGGAGACTACAAATCTCTGATGGTGGAACGCAAACCGGTTGAAGTGACGGACGAAGAAGTCGACAAACTTGTCTCGGAACTACAAGCTTCGCGCGCCACGGAAAAGCTTGTGCTGCGAGAGGCGAAGATGGACGACAAAATAGAACTGGATTTTACCGCGTATCTTGACAAGGTTCCTGTCGAAGGAGGAACGAGCAAAACGCATCCGCTGATTTTAGGTTCAAGGGCCTTTGTTCCCGGGTTTGAAGAGCAGATTGTCGGCATGAAAGGCGGCGACGAGCGGGAATTTACCCTGCGCTTTCCGAAAGACTACTACAAAAAGAACATGGCCGACCGCGATGTCGAATTCAAGGTTAAGGTTGTATCGGTATTTGAACGTGTTTTACCCGATGTGAATGATGAGTTTGCAAAGAGTTTTGGGAATTTTACGACGCTGGCGGAACTCAGGGAACACCTTCGAAAGAACAAGCGTGAAGAAAAAGAACGTGAAGAAAAAGAGCGGTTTGAACTTGCGATGCTGGAAAAGATTTTTGAAGTGTCACAGATTGAGGATGTACCGGACACGTTGGTCAACGGAGAACTCAATAAGATGGTTGACGAGTTGAAATCCAGCATTTCGTATCAAGGCATGGACTTTGCGCGGTATCTCGAAAGCATCAAAAAGACCGAAGAAGACATGCGCAAAGATCTTCAGCCTCAGGCAGAACGCCGCATCAAGCTTTCCCTTGTCACCCGGGCCATTTCGGATGCGGAGCATATTGAAGTCAGCGAGATGGAAGTGAAAAAAGAGATTGATGACACGAAAAAACTATACGAGAACAATGCGGACATTACGAAAAGTCTTGCCTCGCCGGAATATTCCAGTTATGTGAAGAATGTGTTATCCAGTAAGAAAGTGTACGCGCATTTGAACGATCTTATGGGCGGGAACGAAAAAAAACCTTCGACATCATAAGTCTAACATTACTGTGACAACTTTCCGCAGCGCGGGTGTCGACACCCGCGCTGCTTTTTCCCAAAAAAGAAAACCGACCCACATTGCGTGAATCGGCTGCGGACAATCCTTGGGTGTTCATAAGACAAAAAAACGGGACAGCGTATTACACAACTGTCCCGCAAACCCTGTGCACATGATTCCTTGAGTCATGCGCCGAAAGAACAAACCCTGTTGACACACGATTCCTTGGGTCGTGTGCCTGACGTCCTCAGAACTACTTGGAGCACTCCGCTGCTCCCCTCATGACGCAGAGCAGCGCCATGACCAGGAGCATCACCATGCTTACAACATCCCTGGTGTCCTTCACACCGTGGAGGACGCATACTGCCGCCGCAACTGCCACAACGGCGGCAAGAACAAAGTGATGCTCGGGGTGGTTTTTCAACCACCCCTCAAGCCTACAGCACCATCCGTAACCCTTGTTCTTGTTTCCCATTTCGCCCTCCTTCACCCCTCGGCTTACCTAAGCAGCCTGGGGTTTTGGAATCCTGCTTTGACCGCAGCGGTGTGCCGCGGCCACATGTTCTTGTCGGAGTAGTTTCCTCCGAACCCTTTGACCAGAGCTTGCTGATCACGGGGCTTGGAGAAACAAAACTGGTGGCGCAAACATCGCGTTGTCTTCCCTTGTGTTCAGAGGAGAGAGAAAACGGCGGGTCATACGTAAATCATCTGGAGCAATAGCAGGTGATCCGGTATACTGACGGTA
>CAYINT010000023.1:0-13876 GCA_964364875.1 uncultured Gammaproteobacteria bacterium
GCTTCATTAAAACTCATTTCCGGTGTGTCTCAAAAATTAACGGGACACGAGTGACATGCTGATACTAAAAAACACACTGATCGCCATGATAATCAGCGTATAGCCGACCGTCAGTTTCAGTGTAGCGGATCGGAAAAGATTCATTTTGGGAAATATCATACCGTCCCCAAACGATATCCGAAGCCGCGGACGGTATGTAACAGTTCACCGGTTTTGAAAGGACGGTCAACTTTGTTGCGCAAATAGCCCATGTACACCTCTACCGTGTTTTCGGTGACATCGGACGCAAAATCCCAGACGTGCTGAATAATCTGGTTCTTCGTCACGATTCGTCCTTGATTGCGCAAGAGATATTCCAAAAGCGCATATTCTTTTGCGGTCAATGGAATGCTTTTACCCGCTCGCGCCACTTCCTTTTTTGTCGTGTCGAGTGTCAAATCCGCAATTGCAAGAACAGGGCCGACCGTTTCTTTTGGCCGGCGCAGCAAAGCACGAATACGCGCGAGAAGCTCTTCAAACGCAAACGGTTTGACGAGGTAATCATCCGCTCCGGTATCAAGGCCGGCCACACGGTCGTCGAGCCGGTCTTTTGCCGTCAGCATCAGCACCGGCGTCGCAATCTTTTCCTTGCGCAGTTCCCGGCAGATTTCTAAACCATCAGCAACATCCGGCAACATACGATCAAGAACAATGCAGTCGTACTTGCCGGTCAGCGCCTTTGCGCGACCTTCGTTTCCGGTCAAGGCAATGTCCACGGCAAACGATTCCTGCCCCAGGCCGGTTTTGATAGCATTGGCGATCTTTTCTTCGTCTTCAACAACAAGGATTCTCATAGAGGTTATTCTACGCTAAAATAGCCAGCTGAGAAGGGGCTGAAAATACATGTTTTTGACAACTGCTTCAGGGGTGCTGTTCTTATGTCAAGAGGACGGAACTTATTAACAGTAACCGTCTTCATTATGTCAAAAGCCTTAACACAAGAGTATTTCGAAAAGGGCACCCAAAACTTAACGGTAACAATGATTATTGTTTGTTGAGAGAATTGACGAGGTAAATGTCATCCGGCCCCGAGCGTCTAATCGCGTCTCGGGGCCGGGAAAAAGGAACGTACATAGCCGGTCAGATCGAGGTCATCTTGATCAGCCGTGGAAGCAACGTGATGAACCTGACACTGTACACTGCCTCCGAAACGGCATGGGGTACCATCAGGAGGTGCCAGTGCGGCGACACGAGCAGTTTCCAGCGTTTGCGCCCGTATGCTTGCCAGAAGTTGTTGAGCCACTGGCGTGAAGGCCGGCGTGCAAACGTCAGCCGGAACCAGTCGCTGATGCCGTGCAGCCGGCCGGAGAACTCGTCCCGCCGATCGCGCATTGCCTGTCCGTACTCAATTTCGAACACAACGTGCTGGAACCGGAAGAACTCGGCCGTCAGATGGCCGATGTAGGCGAAATGCCGCGCCACTTCCTCCACGAGGTAGCGCGGGAACGACAGCGGAGCTGCGTTCGGCCGACGGTCGTGCCAGTCGCGGTACCGGTAGATCCCTGCGATCATAGGGTGTGTTCCCTCCACCGCAAAGGCCCAGCGGTACCACACGTAGTTCATGAGCATGTTGGTCCGCGCAGTGCCACGGAGACGCCGGAGTGCCGCCACCATGTTACCGACGCTGTAGAACTGATGCCATGCTGCAAGGTAACTCGCGTACCACTCCTCCCGGGACATCAACGGGTGGTCCATGCAGGCGTGGAATGAGTCGTAGAGGGACAGATCTGCTTCCATGGGCGTTCCAGCGCAGTAGGCCCGGATATGGTCCTCGCTCCCCGGAATCGGCGTGAGTATGAAGAAGGACGCCTGGTCCGCTCCTGCATCGAACAGTGCCTGCACGTCGGCGTGGATCGAGGCGGGCGTGTCATGCGGAAATCCGATGATGTACCCCGCATGGATCGCAAGTCCAAGTTCGTGGCAACCCTTCCAGAGTTCTGCATACTGCGCAGGCTTGTTCTGGAACTTGCGCACACCCGCAAGATTCGCCGGGTTCATGGACTCGACGCCCATGAAGATCTGCTCGCACCCTGCCGTTGCAAGCTTCTCGAGAAAGCCAGCGATCTTGTAACTTGCAAGGTCGGCTTCGATCATGAAGCTTATTTTGCAACCCCGCTTGCGCAAGGTGATGAGACCGTCGAGTACCTGTTCCCAGTGCGGATTGCGGGCAAAGTTGTCGTCCGTGAAGAAGAAGTCCGCCCTGCCCTGTTGCGCGCAGAGTTCTTCCACATACCGGACGATTGCGTCTGGAGAGCGGAAACGACTGGTACGTCCCTGCACCTGGATGATGCAGCAGAACGAGCACGCAAATGGGCATCCGCGGTTGGCATCGAGTGTGCGCATCTGCGTCACGAAGCTTCTACTAAAGTACTTGGCCGGGAACTTCGGCATTGGCGCCTGCCAGATTCCTGGCTTCTCGCCGCGACACAGTTGTTGTTGCCTGTCCGTGAGGATGTCGGCCAACGTTGTGGACCACACGTCCTCTGCCTCACCGTGGAATACAACCACGCCGCGATCCATAAGCGCCTGAACTTCCGGCGGCATGATGTGCGGGCATGGAACGTCCCTTCGGGTGGCGTCGTGAATGCCATCGAGCATCGTCGAGATGCTTCCGGACACGTGGAATCCGCCGATCACGCACGTTGCGCCGCGCTGCTGCCAGCGTGTGATGAGAACCTGCGCCCGCGGGAACTGGGCAGTCTGCACGGCAACGAGACCAACCACGAGCTTCGTACCCGGCTCGGGAAACCGCTTCATGAGCCTGCGGAGCTGTGCAGCGTGGCGGGCGATCCCATCTTCGAGCATGTGGATCTCAACCGGAAAGCCATTCGGCAGAATCTCGCCAACCGCTTGCTCGGTCAGCGCACGCATCACGGCCAGGCTGTTGGAAGGAAGCACGCCGCGCCAGTATCGGTGCGGGAATCCGGCATCGTCGTCGTGCGTTGGCTTGATGAGCACGACGACGAGCTTTTGAAAGCTCGGGACGATCCGGACGGGTGGAACAGGAATCTCGACAACAGCAATGCGATTTGCGGGAACTGACATCGTAAGCCCTCCTTCTCCGTTGTCCTGCCGCAGCCACATGTGGCAAACGGCGCTGTGGGTGTCAATGTTCAACCCTTCTCCGGAGAGAAAAGGCATGTTCTCAACATAACAGAACCTGGGGTTTTTGCAACTCAGGCTTATTGCTTGCAAAATGATGGGGTTTTTGTCTCAAACAGGAACTTTTTAGCCATTAAGCGAAAGGGCAAAATCCCTCTTTTACTTTTTTACAATACAAATAATGATGTGAATTCTACTTCGGTTCCGGGATAGGGACTCTCAACTGGGCAGCGATCAATCCTACGCATGCTCAGATCGATCGGCGTTTACCTTCGCATTGCTCGGTATATTGCTGCCTGTTCTCGTCCAGCATCTTGAAAACAAAGCACAACATCACCGATTTTCGACCGTTGGTGTTGTACTTGGCTCGGTATGTATAAGCACATTCGAACGGCGTTTTCGGGAAACATCCGACGAATGAAGCCAGCCCGCACCGATAAGCTTCGCAAAAAATTTTTTCAGAGCGCATCCTCCGCACAGCTCCGGGACAGGGACTCGAACCCCAATTACCAGGGCCAGAACCTGGCGTCCTGCCATTAGACGATCCCGGAGCTGTGCAGACAATATTGTTATTGATAATGAAAAGAAATGGGTGGCGAAGCGGGCCGGGGAACCTTGCGCATGTCCAGCACCCTTGTGGTGCTAGGATTCTACCATTTCGCCAACTTTTCATTTTTTCAAAACGGCGATCCGTCGAAGTCCCACTCGGTGGGACGAAGGCGGAAGACGATCTCGGAATACTTCTTAGATTGCAAACGTGAGTAGAGTAGCAGAAGGAAAATAGAATGTCTAGACCAGGACTTCCGCGTTTGTGACGAGTGCAAGGCGCGACCCAAGCGACGGACGAGGCGTAGCGGTTTCGGCAGATAGGCTTTGTCCGATGACGAACCGCAAGCGCGGAAATCCTGGAGCCTACTTCCCGCCAAACGTCTCAACCAGCGCATTCCAGGCTGCTTCGGCATTCGGATCATCGGCTGTTGGAACGTTCTCGCCAACGGCAGGAGCAACCGCCGCAACGACTTCAATGTTTGCTTCCCGTTCGTAACTCGGCATGCGGGCAAGATTTGGGTCAATGGCCACCGCAATCGACACGGGCTGACGCAGCACTTCTTCCAAAACTTCTTCGATCACGGCACGGTTTTTCGGCAGTTCGATGCGTTCACGATGAAATTCATACGCAACAGCAAGAACAAGCGTATCGCCCTCAAGGTTCAACGGCGCAGCAACATTCAGCGTTAACCGAAGCGATTGGTTCTTTGACTGCAAATACCCAAGCACTTCGGACCAATGGCGTTGCACTGCTTCCAGCGTCAACGGGGGCTGGCCTTCGGAACGCAGTTTTTTTGCTTTGGGCGCTGGATTTGCCGTTTGTCCATCAGCAGGAACTGAGGGTGCGGCGCTCGGCTTGGGTTTTGGCGTAACAGGAACGGCCGGTGTTTCAAGAAGCGAGAATGTGTCTGTTGAACCAATGGTCAGTTCCACAATTGCCATTTCAAGCGGCAACTGGGGCAAGTTCGTAACGTTCGGTTCTTCCGCGCGGGAAAGAAAAACGCGAATCATGCGTTCGAGATATCCCACATCAACGTTCTCGATGTGTTGCAATAATTGCTGCTCATGTTCCTTGGAAAGTTCGAGCGACGAGAACATCGCAAGCTGGCTGTTGAGCTTGAGGAGCAATGCTTTGCGAAAAAATTCCAGCGCGTTCTGCGTAAAGCGCTGCACTTGCACGCCTTCGCGGACCAGGTTGTTGACGACCATGATTCCTGCGCTTGCGTCTTTCCGGATCAGTGCATCAAAAAGCTGCGCGACAAAATCCATGTCAGTGCGCGGCAGGACAAGCGCTGCTTGTTCCTCGGTTACCCTGCCGTCTTCCGCAAGGGTCAGCACCTGGCCGAGAAGGCTTTCCGCATCTCGAGACGAGCCGTGCGCGCTGCGAGCAATCTCTTCAAGAACAGTGTCATCCACCGCAAGTTGTTCCTGCTGGATGATGGATCGCAAGCGTCCCACGATATCTTCCTGGCGGAGTCGGCGAAAATCAAACCGTTGGCACCGCGAAATGATCGTTTCGGGAACTTTGTGGACTTCGGTCGTCGCGAGAATAAACAGAGCGTGTTCCGGAGGCTCTTCCAGTGTCTTCAGCAGCGCGTTAAACGCGGAAATGGAAAGCATGTGGACTTCATCAATGATGAAGACCTTGTATTTCCACCGGCTCGGCGAAAACCGCGCGTTTTCAATGATGTACGAACGCACGTTATCAACGCCGGTATGCGAAGCTGCATCGATCTCGATCAAATCCAGGGACCGGCCGGATTGAACATCCTGGCACGCTTCGCACGTCGCGTCCGGATCTCCGTCTTTGCCACGATGCAAACAGTTGACCGCTTTTGCCACAATACGGGCAACGGTGGTTTTCCCGACACCCCGAGGACCGGTAAAAAGATAGGAATGCGCAACCTTACCGGAAGTCAGTTCGCTTTGCAGCGTAATTTTAACGTGGTTTTGCCCAACAACGTCGGCAAAGGTTTTTGGCCGGTATTTTCGGTACAGCGTTTCGGTCATGGAAGCTGGAGAACATCTTTGATGAGCCAACTCAGCATACGGCAAAATCGGCCGGAAGGCAACCGGCATGAGAGGCGCCTCGTTGCATGAAACAAAGGTTGTTAGGCCGTCACCGGCAGCAGCGGATCGTCAACCTCTGCGGGCTCCTTGTTCACATGTTCGTCAAGGACATAATCCGCGGGAACCCCGCCTTTGATGATGTTCTCAACCGCCGCCCATTTGCTTTCGGCATTCTGCGGCAGGAGCACAACGATTTCATCGCCTTCCACGGCCTTGAAATACGTAATACTTGCCCGCAGCAGCTTGTAATTTTTTGCGCCGGCCTGGACGACAAATTCGTCGGTTTCCGGATCACGGATGAGTTTTCCGATTGCGCGACGTCGTTCGACAGGCCCAATCTGCTTATAGACAAAAGTTCCGTCATCAGCGATCGTCAATTTCAGCGCATCTCCATCCACGAGTTTTGATTTTGACGCATAGTTTGCGGGAACAGAATACGTCTTGCCGTCAGGACCGATCATGTTTTGCCCGTCAAACACGCCTTCGATGACCTTGCCGTCAGGAGCCGGTTCGCTTCGATTTGCGTCTTTGGCTTTTATCGCGGTAGCGGTTTTGCCGCCATCAAGCTCAGCCAAAAGCTTAGAAGCGCTATCAAGTGCTGCCTGCGCGCTTTCCACCATCTGTTTGGCCAGTGCCAATTTGTTGTGTCCTGCCATATTGTTGGGTGTGTGTGTTTCCGCCTCCACGGGAAACTATACATGAGTACACGTGATCAGTCAACGCAGAGTGTACGCTACATATGCATACTGAGAATAAACTGAACACCGAAAGTGTTCAACATGAATACTATAGCGGAGGTTTGGGAACTTCCGCTATGGGAGTTTACTTTTGGGTCACAAAAAGTACCGAGAATCTTGTGTGGATCACAAGCTACAATGAGAACTCCGTCGGCTGAGGCTGACCAGGCCTGTTCTCGCCAAGTTTTGTGCGGACGAGAATTTCCTCTTCAACTATGGAACGCGGACGACCATATTTTAAGCGGACTGCGGCTTTGATCTGCGACGCAATTTGCGGATCACCCGGTTTCGGCGGAAACGTCTGCATGGTAAACGGCCTGCTTGCCGTGTTATCGATCAAAAGGCGAACATAAGCATGAAACCGGTCAATATTGATCACATCATATTCTGTAACCGTCGGAGCCAGCTGTTGCGCGAGAAGTTCCGCGTCGTCCACGCCAACGCGGAAAGCGGCGACCGTTCCGACGTTGCCAAACACTGCGTCACGGACTTTTGTGTCATTATTGAGTCCGACGAGTTGCGCAATGTACTGGTGCGCCATACAGAGATTCAGCCGGTATTTCCGCGCTTCGGACAAGATGATCGCAATGCTGTCGGTGATAAAGTTTTGGAATTCGTCGATGTAGAGGAAAAAGTCGCGAATTTGCGATTCCGGCGTATCGGCACGGGACAATGCCGCCATTTGGAGTTTTGACACGATGATAAGTCCAAGAAGGTTGGAGTTCATTTCGCCCACTTTTCCTTTGGAAAGGTTTGCAAGAAAAATCTTTCCCGTATCCATGATCTCGCGGAAGTTAAATCCTGATTTTGGCTGGCCGATAATGTTGCGCATCATCGCGTTTTCGACAAACCTGCCGACTTTGGAAATAAGATAGCCAAGCATTTCAGACTTGTGATAATCCGTGGTCTTTGCCATTTCTTTTTCCCAGAAAGACCGCACGATCGGATCAGTGACGTACTTCAGGGAATATTTCTGAAATTCAGTGTCGGTAAAAATGCGTGGTACGTCGGCAAGCGTTCCCGGATGGTCGGTATTTGCCATAAGCGTCAGCATCGCATTGCGCATGTTGTGCTCAAACATTGGCCCGATCATTGACGGATCCGTGACAAGTTTATAGAATATCGCGATCATTTCCTGCACGGCAAAGTCAGCTTGTTGCGGATCACTTGCCTCGAGCATGTTGAGGCCCATTGGCCGATCGGTGTCAGACGGATCAAAGTAGATCACATCATCATACCGCTCCGGCGGGATATTGCGCATGATCAGGTCAACAAGCGTTCCGTGCGGATCAATGACGGCGACGCCTTCCCCGTTTTGAATGTCCTGAATGGCCATGTTGGATTGAAGAATGGACTTTCCGGATCCGGTGGTTCCGACGATGTACATGTGCCGGCGGCGGTCTTCTTGCTTCATCCGAATGGGAACACATGCTCCGCGGTAGATGTTTTCGCCCAAGAGAATTCCTTTGGTTGGAATATTGACGGGAGCATGAAGCTTGCGCGCGGTCAGCCAGTTGATACGCGGCGTTTCCGTGGACGGGAGCGGCAGATGGAACAAGCTTGCCATTTCCTCAGCGCTCATGATGATCGGCCGGGAGCGTTCGAAAAGGCGCGAGAAAATCCCGCCGTGAAAGGTCCGGTAAATGAACCGCTCCATAAAAGCATGGCTCCGTTTCGTGCCGGTTACATGAAAACCGTTTCCCTGATCATAGTGCCGGTACTGCGAATAAGCATTGACGATATCGTGCAGACGTTGTTGCGCGCTTGCCTTGCCCTGTGCGTTGACAACAATCCGGATGACGACATCAAGGCCTGCTTTGCTGTTTTTTCCCTCAAGCAAATCAATAAGTTTTTGGTTGGTCTGGCTCAGATAATGTTGGTCAGAGCTCGACTGCTTGTTTGATGTGCTGAGCGTGGACGTCATAACGCCGACCGCCTTACGCATGCTGGGGCCGCGCGTTACTTCGTGCAAAAGCTTTCCCTTCCTCAATCCTTCAATAAGTTTGGAGGCCTTTTTGTGCCAGCGCGGGTTTGCGGAACGGACAATATATTGGATCGCTCCGGATTCTTCTTCGCTGAGCCTGCTCAACGCGTTGGTCAGAGCATTCAGTGGATCACCGCCCTCAATGGTTTTATAGGTGCGGATTGGCAGCGCATACATGCGGCGAAACCGCAGTTCTGTACCAATTGCTGTTCCCGCGCGCGTAAACAGATTGTAATCATCAACAGGCTCCAGTTGCGCGGTTGGATATTGCGCGTGGATTTGTTCTTCAAAAAATTGCTGCCATGCGGCGGGAACAGCGACATAAAACGAGATCGTCCCTTGCATCGCAACGATCTCAAACGTAAAATGGTCCTGACGCCCGTACAGCCATGTCTTTATTCCGCGTTGCGCGTGCAATCCTCCCAGGACCGAAAAAATGATTTCGGCTGGCGCAATCTGCTGCGGGACTTCCTTTTCTTTCGTTTCCTTCTCGCCTGACTCTTTCGGCACGCGGATCAGAAGCACGACAAACGCATGTCCATGCCGCAAGGAACCTTGATAGCGGGTATGCCAAAACACCAGGCGCATCAGTGTCAATCCAAGCGCGATGACTGCAACTGCCATAAGCAGCACGGTCGGAATATTCATGGTTGCTATGATTCGGTGATTTTCCTTTGCTCGCCGCGCATTTTCCGGCGCATGGCAAGCAAGCGATCGGTTTTAATTTTTGCTTCCTGCTCGATAAATAATTTCGAAATACCGGGAATCATTTTCATCCATCCGGTAATAAGCCGAATAATTTTTCGCACCTGGACTTTCGCCTGCTGTAGCAATGAAACGATTTGCCGCGCCGTCTCCTCGCCTCGCTCTTTAAACTCGCGCTGTGTCACCGGATCCATGGTGGCATAGGCATCTCCGAGATCTTCGGAAAGCACCTTCTCAACATCGACAATGACCGGTTCCTGAGAAGCGGCGCTTGGCGCAATCGGCGTGGCAGCCGGCAATGCAAACACTTGCCGCTCTGCGCTGTCGGCTTGCAGCTGGACGCGCGTTTCCACTTGTTTTTGTGCGCCTTGCTGCTCCGGAGCCCCTAAACGTTCCCGAGAGTGCTGCAGTTCACGCGGCGATGGAGCTTCACTTCTTCGTTCATTCGCCATAGTAGTGGCTTCATTATACTAAAAAAATGCTTCCAAGTCAAAGATGCTCGCATATTTTCCTTCTGCGTACAGCGCGGTGCTGAAACCAGTGTGACCATACAACACGTTCTTGCTCCGCGGTGTTGTCTGTGGTACAGTGCCTGCATATAATAACCAACATATCCAATGGCGCTCTTGCGCGAGCAACAACAAACGACAAAACAGAAACCTCGGCGCCGAGATAATGGAATGCTCGGGATGATTATTGTAGCGCTGATCGTCATCGGCGCAGTTGTTCTTCTTGCGCGCAGCGCCCGCTTCGGCAACAGGCCGAAGCTGAACACGAATAGCGCTCGCACAAATGCCAACATCAACATCGCGCTCACGAATGCAAAACTCGAAGTCGTCATCCCAAAGATCGCCGACGAGATCCGCGGAAAGCTGGCAAAGGGAGATTTCGGCGTCCTCGTCATACCGTCACTGCGCTCGTTAAAACCGGGAGAAAAAACAGCGTACACAATCCGCATAATCCGTGCCGAGGGCGCTCCCGACGAACTGGCGCTGGCATTGACCGGATTGCCGGAACAAGCAGCGGCAACCTTCAGCACAACAACCCTGAAGGGTGAAGCCGAAACCAGCACCGTGACGGTGGGTGTTCCCGCAGGTACCGCATTGGGAAAGTACGAAATGACGGTCATCGCAAAAGCGGGAACCAAAACGCGAACAGCGCCGGCGGTTTTGACTCTATCGGATCTTGCGGCAAGCAATATTGACGCAAGCAACGTTCGGAGGATGGATGCGGGAACAAAATGGCAAGCTTCGGTGGTGTGGAAAACAGATGCTCCGGCAAACACCTGGCTTGAATACGCAAACGAGCAGTCATTTATTGCAGACAATCAAGTGTATGCATTTACGGCGACGGACGCGAGTAATAATGTAAGCCACGATGTCACCGTGTCCTATCTGGAACCTGACACAACCTATCACTACCGCATTCGCAGCGTCGACAAACTTGGTAATACTGTTGTCAGTGACGATCAGGCGTTTGTGACGGCGTCCCAATAAAACTGCCATTCCAAACCGCCATTTCCTGGAGATTGCTCGCTCCACTTGGAATGACACTTTTCGCATACAACAATGTGACCCGCTCACCTGTCCTTGCAAGTGCATCGTTTGAGAAAGCATAATCCGCAAGGCGACTCCATCGCAGCGCGCAGCATTCCGAACGCTTTCTTGGTATAGGTGGGTTGACAAATGCGTCTTTGTGCGGTATCATAGAAAGTGGAATACGAAAGCTCGGGCGTCAGCTCCGCGAAGAATGCGGATATTTTTGCATTTTCGTAGCAAAACAATGCTGCCGGTCGATCAATGGCGCTTTCACTACTGATGCTTTCCTTTTGCGTTTTCGCAGTGGAAAGCGGAAAGGCCGTCC
Source organism: uncultured Gammaproteobacteria bacterium (assembly GCA_964364875.1). Taxonomy (GTDB): domain Bacteria; phylum Patescibacteriota; class Patescibacteriia; order CAZCGY01; family CAZCGY01; genus CAYINT01. The sequence goes on from CAYINT010000023.1 coordinate 11,050, forward strand.
ATGGACACCGCAAATACAACGGTACAGCCCATGCAAGCACAGGCAATAGTAGCGGAAAAGACCTCAAAGCCCATGGTGGCTGTTGAGATCATGGAAGGAGTGACGTTTTCGACACTCCTCATCCTGTTCTGCTTTATCTACGTGGTTATCGCCACGTCGACATTTGCCGGGTCCTAGTATTCCAGACGCCTGGAATTCCGGACTCCAGAAAAAATCCCGGGACATCTCGGGGTTTTTTCTATCCGGAAATTCCTGCTATACTGTAAGGTGCAATTTGAATGCATGTCCAAACTCAACCTCCACAACTCACTCACCCGAACAGCCGAGCCGTTTATTCCACTGCACGATAAGCAGGTGGGGATGTATACATGCGGTCCGACCGTGTATCACTTTGCGCATATCGGGAACCTGCGGACCTACATTTTCGAAGATGTACTTCGCCGCGTTTTGGAAATGAACGGTTACACCATCAAACACGTGATGAATATCACCGATGTCGGCCATCTCACAAGCGACGCGGACGAAGGTGAAGATAAATTGGAACGCTCCGCGCGGGAGGAACACATATCGGCATACGTTCTGGCGCAGAAATATACGGCTGCTTTTATTGCAGATCTGAGAAAGCTCAATGTGGAACTGCCGCATGTGATGCCAAAAGCGACGGAACATATTGCGGAACAAATCGCGTTGATCAAAAAACTCGAAGAAAAGGGCTTTACCTACCGCACCTCCGATGGCATCTATTTTGACACGGCAAAACTCCCAGATTATGGCAAGCTCACGAATCTCAAGGAGCAAGACTTGAAAGAAGGAGCCCGCGTTGCCGTGAATCCGGAAAAAAGGAACGCAAACGATTTTGCCCTCTGGAAGTTCTCGCCCAAAGACGTCCAGCGGCAGATGCAGTGGGATTCGCCGTGGGGAACGGGTTTTCCCGGATGGCATATCGAGTGTTCTGCAATGGCGATGAAATACCTCGGCGAGACGTTTGATATCCATGCAGGAGGAATCGACCATCTGCCTATTCATCACCCAAACGAAATTGCGCAGTCAGAAGCTGCGACCGGCAAACCATTTGTGCGGTATTGGCTTCATGGAGAATTTCTTCGACTGGAAAAGGAGCGCATGGGCAAGTCAGCCGGCAACATTCTAACCTTATCGGAACTGGAGCAGAAGGGTTATCCTCCGCTTGCGTACCGGTATCTTGTCTTAAACACGCATTACCGCAAACCGCTGGCCTTTTCGCAAGAAGCGCTTGACGGCGCAAAGAGCGCGCTTGCGAGTTTGCACGACAAAGTCCGGCAGATGCCCGAAACAGAAATCGGTTGCGCTGAGTTTGAACAACGTTTCATGGAAGCCGTCAACGACAATTTGAATACTCCCAGGGCGCTTGCTGTTCTCTGGGACCTGCTAAAATCACAATATCCCGACGGCGCGAAACACCGAACACTTTTGGTGTTCGATAAAGTGCTTGGGCTTGGCCTTGCGGATATTAAACCAATCCATGCGCCAAAAGCGGTCATGGATCTTGTCGCCGAGCGGGAACGCGCGCGCCAGCAGAAAAAGTTTGGCCGATCCGACCAGCTTCGGTCAGAGATTGAACAACTTGGATATTTGGTGGAAGATACGGCTGAAGGGTCTGTTGTGAAGCCGAGAACGTAGAACAAGCCGCAGCGTACGTAGCGCGCCACGTACGCTGATTTGTTATGGGGGTTTGGGAACCCCCCACTATCGTTCACTTTTGCTTGACAATAAGCATAACGTGTTTTAGGATTGAGTGTTCTCCATGGACGTGTGCACCATGGATGGATACGCCTGAAGGGGTGTTGAGATTCGCACACTGTTCATTCGGAGGTCAAAACGATGAAGACTCGGTGGCCGCGCTTCACGCCCTTGAGAGTTGCACTCTGCCTCACCGTGCTTGCTCTTGCTGTGATCGCCATTCCTAACCTGCGAGCAATGGCGAAACGCGCAAGTCTTACGCGGGAGGCGACCGAACGCTTCAACATGATCGTTGACGCGGAGACGACCTACTACAATGAGCATGGGAAATGGTGGGCGAGTAACAGCATGCCACCTTCCTACAATCTCACGGCTGCATGGAGTGATACCGAACACTTCTGGTACGTCAAGCAAGTGCCAGCGGTTCCATTCAACGGCATTCTGGTCTGGGCTGTCCGTAAGGGACAGAACGGAAGCAAAGAAACGCTGAAAAGGATTGAGTTTCGGTTTGAATGGGATCAACCCGTTCAGGTCAATGCCACGAAACTCTGAACTCCGGGGACGGCAACAAGTGCGTTCTAGCCGCACGCCGTCCCCCGCTTCACCTACGCAAAGAATTTGATGGAGGGGGAGGTTTTTCTGGTGCAGCCCTTTAGCTAAAAGGCTACGTTCTACTTTCTGCGCTTTGCCTCTTTTGCAAAGAGTTTTTTCCATTCCTGCCATATCGACCGAAAATCGTTGTGCATCGTGAAATAGACGGATCCGCCACGGCGTTCGCTGCATAGAAGGCCGAATCGAAGCATAAGGTGGAGATGTTTACTGACCGAAGCCCGCGCAATGCCCAGCATCCGAGCGAGATCGGTTTCATCGGCCTCGTGGTACTCAAGGTAGAACAAAAGAAACAATCGCCGTTCGTTCCCGAGAACACGGCATACAATTACCTGAGGACGTAAGTGAGGATAACTATGGACGGGAATGGGTACAAGAATAACAGATTAATCCCGTCTCTTTTATTTTACATTGTCCTGTTTAATTCGTCAACCTTTTAGCTATTTATAGCCATGTTAAAACAAAACCCGACTTTTCTGGTACACTGGAATCGTGGTCA
>CAYINT010000024.1:0-13716 GCA_964364875.1 uncultured Gammaproteobacteria bacterium
CAAATTCACTTCGAGCCACAATTGTATCTTGAATCGTTGTTCTTTGGTAAGGTGCTGATAGGCCATCGTAGGTTCGTGTTACTGTTCAGGTTCATCACTGAACCAGTATAACGCTCCCTACGAGGCCTTTGGCATGGCTCCTTTCCCTTTGGTGCATCTCAAACTAGAATTCAGGTGTCCTGGATTGACAAAACGTCCATTTTATTCTAGGGTTTGATTGCCTGAGACGGCCGGATGATTGCTCCTTCGACTCGCTTCGCTCGCTCAGGACGTGCCGCCATATCATTGAGTTTGGTGGCTTGTCTCGAGCGAGGCCGAAGGCTGAGTCGAGAGAGAGGAAAGTCCGAACACCCGAACTTGGAGAATCACTGAGAATCACTGCACGTGCTTCTCTAAGGGAAAGCAGAGTGTTCCTAACGGGAACCGGGGGCGACCCCAGGGAGAGTGCAACAGAAAATACACCGCCTGCAGCCGCAAGGCTTTGTCTTTCCGCAAGGGAAGAAGGCAAGGTTGAAATCGTGTCCTTCTTCGTTCAGCAATGAACTTTGAAGGATCCTCCGAAACATTTTGTGTAGGAGGAGGGTAAGAGCCCACGCGGGACAGTCTCGTGAGGGACGCCGTGGAAAACCCACTCTGGTGCAAGACCAAGTAGGTCCGCCCTGGGCGGACGGGTTGGTTGCAAAGATTCTTGCAGCAATGCAAGAACAAGAGAGATAATCATCTCCCCCACCCTTGTGTGGAAAAACAAGCGTTCGCCATTGAGGAATGATGACGCACACAAGGATGGGGGAACAGAATTCGGCTTACACGCCGTCTCGGGCAAAATACAAAATATTATTACTTGAATATATTTCCCCTTCGTTCGTAATTGTACATTCTTCACAGAGCATCGTTTTTCTTCATGAAACGGACAGAACTTCTTTTTAGCGCAATCCTCGTTCCCGTCGACTATCTCATGCTGGTACTCGCGGGTCTCATCGCGTACTATTTGCGTTTTCGCAGCACGATCACCGGCATTCGCCCGGTATCGTATGCATTATCGCTCGACTCGTTTCTTCCGATACTGCTCATAACGGCTTTAGGCTTTGTATGTATTTTTGCATTGTCTGGCTTGTATGCTATTCGCAGCACGCGGCGGTTTCGTGATGAAGTAACCGGCATATTCCTAGCATGTTCAACCGGCATTATGGCAATCATCGTACTGTTTTTCTTTCAGCGGGAACTGTTCTCATCACGATTTATCGTGATGAGCGGCTGGATCCTTGCGGTGATCAGTGTCACCATCGGCCGGCTCATCGCGCGATCGGTGCAACGCAATATGCTGTTGCGGCACATCGGCACGTATCACGTTGCTGTCGTCGGACGAGACACAACCGCAGAACGGCTGCTCAACGCCATGATGCAGCATCCGGCGATGGGCTACACCGTTGTCGTGCAGTTTCCGGAAGTGAACAACGAATCCATTGCCAAACTTGATGACCTTGTCGCGCACGAAAGCATTGATGTGCTTTTTCAAGCCGACCCGACGTTACCGAAGGAACAGACCCTGCAGCTCATTGACTATGCAAACGACCACCATATCACGTTCCGTTATGCTGTTGATCTTTTTGAGGCGCAGGCAACCAACATCGCCGTGGAAACTATCGGCGGAATACCGGTCATTGAAATTAAACGCACGAAACTTGAGGGATGGGGGAGAATATGGAAACGTATGTTCGATGTCACGCTTGCCGTTCTCGCTTTGATCGTTTTGAGCCCCGTGTTACTGGTGATTGCCGCATGCATCAAGATGAGCAGCAAAGGCCCGATCCTCTATAAGAGTAAACGCATTGGACAGTGTGACAAGCCCTTTTTTGTGTACAAGTTCCGGTCGATGGTGCAAAATGCCGAGACAATGAAGCAGCAACTCATGCAGTACAACGAGCGATCCGGCCCTCTGTTTAAAATGAAGAACGACCCGCGCGTGACGAAAGTTGGACGGTTCATCAGAAAGACGAGCCTCGATGAACTGCCGCAGTTCTTCAACGTTCTGCGCAGCGAGATGAGCCTTGTCGGCCCGCGCCCGCATGAACCAGCGGAAGTGGCGCAGTACGAAAAACACCATCGCCAGCTGATGACGATCAAGCCTGGAATCACCGGACTCGCGCAAATCTCGGGCCGTTCTGATCTGGAATTTGAGGAAGAAGCGCGGCTTGATCTGTTGTACATCGAGAATTGGTCGTTTATGAAAGATTTTTCCATTCTCCTGAAAACGCCATTCGTTGTTTTCCGCATGAAGTCTGCAACATGAACATCGCACTCGTCCACGAACATCTTGCGCAGGATGGAGGAGCAGAGAAAGTGCTCAAGGTGTTTCAGGATATGTTTCCTGGCGCGCCGACGTACACCATGGTCTACAATCCCGCTACGACCAACTCGGCGTTTGCGGGAAAAAAAATCATTCCTTCATTTATCCAATCCTTGCCTTGGGGTTCTCGGCACTACCGCTGGTATCTGCCGTTGATGCCGTCAGCGGTGGAACGGTTCAATCTCCAGGAGTATGATGTTGTTCTTTCCAGCGCGTCTGGATTTGCAAAAGGTGTGATTACGCGTCCCGACGCAGTGCATATTTGTTATTGCCACTCTCACACGCGGTACCTATGGAATGATACATATGATTACGTCGAGAATTTGGCGTACCCACGGATTTTCAAACGCGGTATTGTTGCACCGTATCTTTCCTATTTGCGCACGTGGGACAGAATTGCTGCTGACCGCGTGGATTATTTTATCGCGAATTCGTCATCCGTTCAACAAGGTATCCGCAAGTACTATCGGCGTGAAAGCACGGTGATTCATCCGCCAGTCGCCACGCAACATTTTTCCGTTGCGCCGACCATCGGCAACTATTATTTGACTGGCGGCCGGCTTGTTGCCTACAAACGGTTTGATCTTGTCGTACAAGCGTGCAATAGGCTCGGTGTTTTTTTAAAAGTGTTTGGCGTCGGGCCGGAAGAAAAAAAATTACGCAGTCTTGCAAAGGACAACATTGAGTTTCTCGGCAAAATTCCCGATGTGGAATTACCGCGTCTCTATAACCAGGCCATTGCCTTCATCAACCCGCAGATTGAGGATTTTGGCATTACTGTCGTGGAAGCCATGGCGAGCGGACGTCCGGTGATTGCCTATCGCAAAGGCGGAGCGCTAGAAACTGTTATTCCAGGCAAGTCCGGCGTCTTTTTCGACGAACAGGAGTGGGAAGCGCTTGCGGACACAATCATCCGCTTCAAGCCGAAAGACTACAATCCCCACGAGGTACGCGCCTGGGCAGAAAACTTTGGCGAGCGGCAATTTGCGCAGAAAATAAGGAGGTTTATCGAAACGCACTCGACAATTCCTCCCGGTACAGTACAATAAGAAACTATGTGGTTCCACCGACAACACGCCAAAACAGCCGTAACCTTGTTTGTCGTTTTTGTTGTCGTCGTAACACTTGCAGCGTTAATTACGAGTATCCGGAAAACGCCGCAGTACCTCACGTCACTGTCCATTGCGGTCAACAGGGTAAGCTGGCAATCCACCACCGACTACCAGTACGACGGGTATTACGCATTGCAGGCAAGCGATTTGTTTTCGCAAACACTCTTGTCATGGTTTTTAACGCCGTCCGTACTGCTTGATTTTTACCAGAAGGCGGGCATCGACCCTGACATAACGACAACCAACAAACTGGTCTCACGGTTTCGCGCGCGAAAGTTTGCCGCGCAAAACATCGTTATTCAATTTACCGAGAGCGACCGCGATTCAGCGAAGAAGCTTGCAGACGGCATTAGTACGGTCATTCGGGAACGCAGCGCATCACTTGATAAAAATGCAGGCGGCGACGCGACCTTTGACGTCGTTCCATCGCAGCCGGTGATCGTCGAAGTGAAACCGAATATCTTCCTCAACACAGTCGCGGCTTTGCTTGCAAGCATGCTCATCGGATTTGCGGCGCTTTGGACAGTGAAGGCGGTGCAGCGCGATGCGCATCGGGATTGATATCCGCCCGCTCCTCGATCAGCCGCTGACTGGAGTAGGCGAATACACATTCCATTTGCTTCATGCGCTGCTCCGCCAGGTCTCTCCCGAGGAGCATTGCGTGTTGCTTGCCAACAGCAGGACGCGTTTTTTTAGGGCGCCTCAAAGTTGGCCGTCCCAACGGTTCACATTGCGGCAGTTTCATATTCCCAACAAACTCCTCAACGGCTTGTTGTTTGTGACCGGGAGGCCGCGGCTGGAACGGTTTGTCGGCCCGATCGACATATTATTTGTCCCCAACGCAAACTTTTTGCCACGTTCTATTTCCGTTCCCGTCGTCACAACGGCGCATGACCTTTCCTTTCTCCACTATCCGCAACTCTTTTCGCTGCGCCGGCGCTTGTGGCATGGCATCGTGCGCCCGGAACGCCTCTTCGAGCGCAGTTCCGCAGTCATTGCCGTGTCCGAAGCAACGCGGCAAGATGTGATCCGCTCACTGCGCATTCCCGAAGAACGCGTGACAGCCATTTCTTCAGGCATTGCCGTGCAACAGAGATCCTTTTCGGAGCAGGAACAGGTCCGAATGCGGTACCGGCTTCCCGCACGATTTCTTTTTGCTTTAGGAACGCGCGAGCCTCGAAAAAACCTTGTGACGCTGCTTGAAGCGTTGATACTCCTCAAACGGGAACACGGATACTCCGGCGACTTAGTGATTGCCGGCGGCGCGGGCTGGTCGCGGAAAGAACTTGACCGCACGCTTGACACGCATCCCTACCGATCAGCAATTCATGTCCTTGGCTTTGTGCCGCAAGCCGACAAAGAAGCACTCTACCAAATGGCGGATCTGTTTCTCTACGTCTCGCTCTATGAAGGATTTGGATTTCCGCCGCTTGAAGCTGCCGTGCTGGGGACGCCGGTCATGACTGGGCATCATTCTTCCTTGAGCGAAGTCATGGGCGAGACGGCGGTGCTGGTTGATGTGCAAAATGTGCGCGATATCGCGCAGGCTGCCGCTGCAGTTCTTGCAGATCCGTCATTCCGTTCCCGCGCGGCAGCACAGCGTAGTATGTTGAAAGAACAGTACTCGTGGGACCGGGCAGCGCAGCAAACCTTGCAGTTGTTTCGTTCCATTGTTGCGAAGAACAGGTAACGATCTCTCGACAAGTTAGTAAAGTCTATGACCAATCAGTCACAACGAATAGCAGAATATTATGATGCAAGTTTGCCGTTCTATAAACTGTTTTGGCATCGCGATGACGAAAGCAACGCGCTGCATTATGGTTTTTGGGAGAAAGGCACGAGGAATATCAAAGAGGCATTGCTCAATGAGAACAAGTTCCTGGCGGATATCCTGAACATTCAAGACGGAGCAAAAATACTTGACGCAGGATGCGGAATCGGTGGAAGCGCAATTTGGCTTGCGAAAAATTATCCTGTTTCCGTGACGGGTATTACTCTGAGCAAAAAGCAGGTAGAAAAAGCGCGGCAACTTGCGAAAAAACACGGAGTCCAGGATACTGTCGACTTTTCGTTACAAAATTTCTTGCATACAGAATTTCCAAGCGAGTACTTTGATGTCGTTTGGGCTATTGAGAGTGTCTGTCATGCCGAAAAGAAACAAAAATTTCTGACAGAATCCTTAAGAATACTCAAACCAGGAGGGAAAATAGTCGTTGCTGACGGTTTTCTGAAACGGAATATTTGGGACGCGGAACAGCCGCTTTACAAAGACTTTCTTGACGGACTTGCGTTGCTGAATCTTGCAACCATCGATGAATTCCGGCAATCGATGAATACGGTCGGTTTTGCCGATATTCAATTTTGGGATAAAACGGACGAGATGAAACAGTCGTCAAAACTTTTGTATCGAAGAACCTCACTTCTTCATCCGGTTGCAAAACTTTTGCATAGATTTGGTATACTTTCGTCTGTGGTTTTCAAAAACGGCCCCGCAGGTATTGCTCAGTACAAACTCGTGCAAACAGGCGCGTTCGGCTATGGTGTCTTTTATGGTGAAAAGTTCCGTTCCGTTGTTCAGAAGAGGAAATAACGTTCCAATTTTCCATGCACATAGGCATTGACGCCCGATTCTACGGGCCGCTGGCAAAAGGTCTTGGCAGGTACGTCCAAAAACTCATTGAGCATTTAGAACAGCTTGATGATGCTAACAGGTACACGGTGTTTATGCGCCGTGACGCATGGGACATGTATCAACCAAAGAATCCGCGCTTTACCAAAGTTCTTGCCGATGTGGCATGGTACACGCTGCGGGAACAGGTCGAACTGCCGAAGATTTTGAAAGCGCATAAACTCGACCTCATGCATTTTCCGCACTACAATGTTCCCTTGCTCTACCGAGGACAGTTTGTCGTCACGGTGCATGATTTGATTTTGTCGAAATACCCCACGCGCCGCGCATCGACGCTTGGCCCGGTGTTCTACTGGATAAAACACACTGCCTACAACCATGTCATTCGTTCCGCCATACGAAGGTCGAAAGCCGTGCTGACGGTATCGGAATATTCCAAGCAGGCGATTATTGAGGAGTTCCATATTCGGCCCGAGAAGATCACCGTCACGTACGAAGCGGCCGATCCTTTGCCAAGTGTTCAGCCGTCGCGGGAACAGGAAGCCGCGGTGCAGTCGTTTCAGCCCTACCTGCTGTATGTCGGAAACGCCTATCCGCACAAAAACCTGGAAAGCTTGCTTCGCGCGTTCCAGATCATCAAACAACGTTTCAACCAACCACTGAATCTCGTTTTTGTCGGAAAGCGCGATTATTTTTACAAGCGGCTGGAACAGTTGGCAACATCATTGCACATTGAGGATTCAGTCCGGTTTGCCGGCGGGGTGGACGACGAAGAACTTGCAACGCTCTATCGGCATGCAAGTCTCTATGTGTTTCCCAGTTTTATCGAAGGATTTGGCCTGCCCCCGCTTGAGGCCATGCGCGCAGGCGTTCCGGTGGTGAGTTCCAACCGTTCGTGTTTGCCGGAAGTGCTTGGCGATGCCGTTGAGTATGTTGATCCGTCGGACACCGAAGCAATGGCAACAACGATCTCTCGCGTTCTCGCAAATCAGCAACTACAGCAGCAGTTGCGGGAACGGGGATTTCGGCAAGTCGAACGGTTTCGGTGGGATGATCTCGCCACAGCAACGCTTGCGGTGTATACTCAAGTAGGACGTTTGCGCTTGCGGCACGGTATCCTGGCAAAGCCCGTCTGACCATGCCGCTGCGCTTTCGGTTCGGTGCTCGGTCGCGCCTCAAACTCGGCACAAACGCTGAACGCCCCCTTGACAGCAAAGGCAGCACTTGTTTCCCATGGCTAAACGCAACTCCAACGATCCACATATTGATTTTCTGAACGGAGCAAACGTTCCTCCGCAGAACGTTGTTGATTTGCGATCACTGCGCGCTGCACCACCGTCGGAAGCACCAAAAGGGAAGGCCGCGCTGACAGACGCGATTCACCCGCGCGCAATGGCGCTGCGGTTTTTGTTGTTTGCCGTGCTGCTCGTTGTTCCCGTCGCCGGATTCCAGTTTGCAAACCGCACAGGCAATGTCAAAGGAAAAGTGCTTGGCGCCTCGTCGCGGGCCTACGGCTCGCTGGTGCAGGCGGGGATTGCCATGCAACAGCTCGACGCGCAGCTTGCTCGGGAGGATTTTGCCGAAGCCGCAGCGTCGTTTGCCCAAGGCCGCCGCGATGTCAGCAGCGTGAGTTCTGCCATTGACAGCTTCCGTGCCATTCTTCCGGCGGCAGGACGGCTGAAAGCGGGACGCAGTCTCCTTACGGCGGGCGAGAATGTTGCAATTGCCGGCGAACATCTTTCGGCCATGGCAGCGCCGCTTCTCACGCAAACCGAAGGGCAGGAACCGACAACGTTTCCGGCGTTTCTTCACGCTGCCGGCGACCACCTTGATCCTGCTGCCGATGCGCTGGACAAAGCGGTGTATGCGTTGCAGGATGTGCGTCCAAACGACCTGCCGGAAGAGTATCGTCCAACGTTTCAAAGCCTTGCGACCGCTTTGCCGCAGCTTTCCGGATCGGTCAGCAGGTTTCGCGACACGATTCATGTCGTGCTTGGCCTTCTTGGCGCGCGCAGGCCGCAGCGCTACCTTGTGCTTTTGCAAAACAATACAGAACTCCGGCCCACCGGCGGATTCATCGGCAGCGTGGCGCTTCTTGACGTTGCGGACGGCGCCATCACGAAGCTGGAAGTTCCCGGCGGCGGATCGTACGACTATCAGGGACAACTGAAAATGCGTGTGATTTCTCCGGAACCCTTGCATATTGTTAATCCTGCATGGTATTTGCAGGACGCAAACTGGTGGCCGGACTTTCCGACCAGCGCAAAAAAAATCATGTGGTTTTACGAAAAGAGCGGCGGACCGACCGTGGACGGTGTCTTGACAATGACGCCGGATGTTGTCGTGGCGCTGTTGAAGCAAACCGGCCCCGTGGAGATGAAAGAACCGTATAATATTGTCATCACATCGGACAACTTTTTAGAGCAAGTCCAGGCGCCGGTACCGGAGCATTCCGACAGACCGAAACAGATGATTGCTGACCTATTGCCGCTGGTACTCAACCGTGTGTTTCAAGAAACAAACACCGACCGGCTCGCGTTGCTTGGAGTTTTTGAAACCGCATTGCAGGAAAAACACATGCTCTTCTACTTTCCCGACCGGGAACAGGAAGACCGCATCACGCGGCTTGGCTGGGGCGGGGAACTCAAGACGACCGACGGCGACTATCTCAGCGTCGTTGATACCAACATTGGCGGCGGGAAGACCGACGGCGTGATTGATGAAACGATCGAGCACCGCTCCATCATCAACGCAGATGGAACAGTTGATGACACCGTGACAATCAAGCGCACGCACTTCGGCTCTTCCGAAGATCCGCTGACCGGAACGCGCAATGTTGATTATGTCCGCGTGTACGTTCCCAAAGGCAGCACGCTGACATCGGTCGAGGGATTTGAGCGCATTGATCCAAAAAGGTTCCAGGCGCCGGAAGAAGGGTATGTTCCCGACGAAACGGTACAGCAGATTGAAGGCGACGCAATCATTGATGAAAAGACAGGGACACGCATCGGTGAAGAGTTTGGCAAGACGGTGTTTGCCAACTGGATCGGTGTTGCGCCAGGTGAAACAGCAATCGCCACGTTGACATACCGATTGCCATTTACCGTGAAAGCGCAAAGAACGCTGTTCTCGGCCAAGCCGGCAAAGTACAGCATATTGTTCCAAAAACAGCCGGGCGCGAAAACTCGGCAACTCGTGAGTTCCATTTTCTACCCGAAAGAGAACATTCTTCGATGGCTGTCGCCGGATGATTCGGCAATGACAACAAAGACTGCCGAGAACATTCTCACGACTGCCGATCTTGCGACTGACAAGTTGATCGGAATCGTTCTCGACGCGAAGTAAGGGTTCAGAAAGCATGTTTCCACAAATAGCAGCGAGTGCGCACTCGCTGCTATGAAATTTTGGTATAAAAAAAGCTCAAGAGAACCGTAGCAGCGCGGGTGTCGACACCCGCGCTGCACGTTTTTGCGCAAAAAAAAGTGAGCCGCTCGTATCGTCAGCAGCTCGTGGTGTTCTGTGATCGTCGCGGCCCGAGGGCTGCAACGAAGAAGTCCACACGGAGAATAACGTTTCTCAGGTTTTCAGTCTCTTGTCACTGACCGGTTTCGGGTATCGACGCGACGCAGAGCCGCGTTTCCTCCACGAGTTCCGGGCAGCAGGACCAACCTACGGTTGCTCCACCTCGAGGGCGAAGCGACATGAACTCGGTTGTCTGATCATAACTGATCAGTTCAGGCTCTCAAAGGACTGACATGTGCGGCGTTTCCGTCATCGCAAGGACCTGAGGTCCCTACGTTGCAGATGCCGCGGTCGCGCCTTAGGAACCTGGTCGATCGCCTCTAGCCCGTACGCGAAGTACCGGCAGCACTCGTTTCTGGGTTCGTTCCCATTCGACATGGAGAGGCATCCGTGACCACGTTGCCGCGGCACTGAGTCCTCGCTCCGCGTTTCGCTGGGCAGAAATTTGTGCGTCGAGCTATCGACACCGAGTTCCGAAGGAGATAGGCCCGGAAACCATCTTGCGTTCCCGATGTCACCGTCGAGACCGCCGTCAAGCTCCCAAACCCACTCCAGCAGGTAAAAAGCATCATACGCCTGCCGATTTTTATGGTCAAGGCCGGTTTTGTGCATGAAGTGCGTATAACCAACTCCGGCTATGCATATCGAAGTTATGGCTAACCTTAGCAAAAACACTCCTCCAGACCCTTGACAGAAAAAGCGGGCTGCGTTATCATGGCTGGTTATGCTTTTTTCGCGCACTTTGAGAATGTATAACCCTTAAAACCATTCGACTCCGCTCAGGTTCTCCTTGAGCAACGTCGAAAGGAGAGGAGAGAGACTCGCCAGTCATTCGACCGGCCGTAGGGAAATACGCTCAATGCATCAGAATACGTTTTCATTGGTGGCATTGTGCTCCTGATATCTCTTTCCTCCTTCCGGGATATCAGGTAGCGCAGTGCCACTTATTGTTTTACCCCTCCCAGCCTCCCCTTATCCGTTCCGACGCTTCGCATCGGATCCAGAAGGGGAGGTGATCGAAAGAGACCCGGACTCTAGGGCATGACCAATAGCTCGCGTTCTTTTCATACAACACTACGAGCTCAACGTTGTGCCCTGCAGTCCGGGAACTCACTCAATGGAAGAGTGCGTCATGCGCCACTGGAAGATTTTCTTTCTCACGAGGTACGCGTGTTATCTGATCCGGCGGGAACGTCGGCGCAGAATCACACAGGTCGGCGGGAACGAAGAGTCCGGGCTCATCGGCTGGGGAACCAGCTAAAGGAGGAGTAGAGATGCTCAAATGGATCGGTGGTGTGCTAGTCATTATCCCGATCATGCTTTTTCCCGGTTACTTCTTGGCGTGGAAGGCTCCGGGGAAGAAGATGGCTGCAGCGCTGTTCTGCATGATGGCCATTGGTATCTGGCTCTCAATAAGAGCGTAACACCATGCGATCATCGCAGAAGGCCGCATGGAAACAACATTCGTTCTTTCAAGTCCTTCTGCAATCGCTTGAGTGCTGTTCCCGCAATGAAGAACGCTCAAGCGATCATTAAAAAATGCTTACTGATAATCTACGGAATTCCTCCCCTGTACCGATCGCGTTCGCTCTGGTACAGAGTCGGAATGACCGTTGCATGGAAAGAGCAGGCATCAGGGTATCTCTGTGTTCTGAACCAAGACTCTCAGAGTGGCGGAACAGCACATTGGGTACGGCACGTAAGCAATTGTTTACGGTTGTGCTGCCCCGGATACCTTGAGACCTGTTCATTTCATCGAAAGAGCACAACACCCCACTCCCGCCACTGAAAACACAATCAAGGAAGGCGGGATCCCGCCATAGGCGGTGACCGTCCTCCCTTTATCCGTTCCGCTCGTCGCGGATCCAGAAGGGGAGGTGAACGAAGGTAAACACCCCTCTCGTTCTCCCCTTCGTCTTTTCCTTCAGAACGTCGTGCGTTCATCAGGATTGAAAAGGGGAGATGATCTAAGGAAACAGGATGCGCACATGGAGGAGGGAGAACGGTATGGTACAACGGAATGGCTGGGTTTCGACTCGGCTGCTCCACAAGAACCATATTGATCCGGCGTTCCTTTTTGGAACAAAGCCGGATAGCTGCCGCGAACCATAATGGGTTCACGGCTCCGCCTCCAGACGTGCGTCCTGCGTTCCGCCGAACGCGAGACGATCACTGGCAGCGTTCTGACGAGCGTTGCCACTACCGTGGACCAAGAGTTCCTGACCACGAAGTCGGGAACACGGAGGTCGAAAATGCTAATGAGTCACCCGAACAGAGTTCACCGCAGCGGGATCGGATGGGAACCGCGCCGGTCGCAGACCATCGGAATCGGTCGGCCGGTTCTGAAGAGTGAACCTCGCATCGTGTCCTGCGGTCTCGCACGGGACAGCGAGAGGCTTAACGGTTCGACTCCGCCGGGGTACGAGTTCATCCCCGTCGAACTCAATCCCCGCACGAACTTTCTGCGTGAGCGAGCCGGCAGCGCGTTGCCGGTCGAAGCGGACGACTTCCGTTCAACCGCCGTCACCCCGAGGACTCTCCTCAGAATCCAATGGGGCAAGCCTCGACCGCGTTAAGCCGCACCTTTCAACCAGCCTGGCCATGTCGTGATGACATTGCCAGTTGAACGAACGGTATCAATCCAGCGACACGGAAGGAGGCGACACGAATGCTCGCCACCCAACACCTTCCGGTTTCATCTCCGCTCTTTCCACACAAGCAGAACGATCTCCCCAACCGTTCTGCTCCCGCCAGAGTTTTGAACACCTGTTCAGAATTCTGGAAGGGAACGTTCTTCACAAGGAACGATGGTCGGTTCCGCACTGCCGACTGGAGCAGTCATGTGAACTTCTTCAAACAATATTCCCATAAGGGTATATTCCAAAACGGAATAATCCAGAATGGAATATTCGAAAATAGAATTTCACACGGCTGCTTCAGAAGGGAGGTGATTAGAATGAAGCGCTGGAACCAGATCCCGGGAGAGTACCGTGCGTACCTGATCATCGGTGCCCTCATACTGGAGGGTGTAATGCTGTTCGTCCGCCACATTCAGGTCACGGACCAGTCGGATGCCAATCTGGCGTTCGGCGTGTCGCTTGCGATTCTCGCTGCTCTCTACGGGTTGCTGAGCGCCACAATCGGAGGCGTTGAATGCCTCCGGACGATCTTCGCACGGAAGTAGTCGTTCCACAAGTCCTGACCATGTTGCGATAACATTGTCAGGCAAGGGAGTACGAAGTTTGCACAAACGTACTCCCGCAGTTCCGAACGGATCACGAGATGTGGTACATTGAGAACTGTTCTTTCACAACGCAAATACCTCAATGGCTTGCTCAGCGCTTAGCCTGTCGAGAAAGACGCGTTCTGATATACTTGGAAAAACTCCTGTGGCGTGGCGATACGGAGAGGCAGCTGCGTTTTGCGAAGCGTTTCGGTAAAGAAATCCTTCCGATCGAGGGTCAGCAAAAACGCAACATGTGCTTGCAGTGCTCCCGCAAGTATCGGCGCATCTTCGGGATGGATAAGCGACAAGACGTGATAAACGGCACCGGCACTTGGATTGCGTCGAATTGCGATCTTGCTCCACGCAAAGAAATCGGCTATGGATGCAACTCGCTTCGGGTACTTCCGTTTGAGAACTTCGACGATCTCATCGTAGGCGTACCGATTGGTCACGAGCCGCATTCGTCCCTCGCTTGATTCCCGACAGAGGCGAAACGATCCGCCGGTGCGAGAAAGCAACGCCGCGATAAGAACGCTTGTATCGAGAAAAACACTGAGCCTTGGCGCTTTGCGAGAACCATTCACCGAAGCGACGGATAGGCCTTGCGAAACAACACTTTCCGTACCTCCTTTGCCACAGGCCGCACAGTCCGCCAAAGCTCCATGTCTCGATCCGGAACGACATCGTTCCAGCTTACGCGATAGCGGCGCAACACTGCCCGAATTTCCGTTCTCGCCTGCTGAATTGTTTTCTCAGTTTCCATGGTGACGATACCTTTCTCTTTCAAAAATAGCGCCGAACGGCGAAAAAAGCAAGGGTCAGGAATGTAACTACCCACCATTTCCCAGCCAATCCCCCAGAATCAACAACATTTCCGTTT
>CAYINT010000025.1:0-13511 GCA_964364875.1 uncultured Gammaproteobacteria bacterium
TGGTGGGCGACGAAAGGATCGAACTTTCGACCTCAGCTTTATCAGAGCTGCGCTCTACCACTGAGCTAGTCGCCCGAAACAAATTCATAGACGCAAAAATTGCGGTCGAAAGCACTGTAGCAGAATAGGCTTTTGCTGACAAGCCTCCCGCTTGGTCTTTACACCAACGGCCAGAGGTTTTTGAACACCTCGCGTTCGTCATTCGCAAACGTTGTATCGTGGATTTCCACAAGGTAGAATGGGTGACGTCGGGTATTGACCACGACTACGTAATGTCCGACAACCCATTTTGTCGTCACAAAGTTTTTCGCGCTTTTCCAAAACTTGATGGTGCGGTGAGGATACTTCCCGGCAAAGCGTTTTTCTGCCGCCGACTCATTGCTTAAGAGTTTTACTGCAATGGGTTCTTTGGCGCGCTTCCAATACCACTCCGTGATTTTGCCAAACTGTTCCAAAAACGCATGATCCTGAAATCCCCACCACGTCGCATCCACCGCCAGCATGCTTTTATACCACTTTGGAGTTTCCGCGTACAAAAACCGTTCCAGTTTCTCCTCTTCCACAAACCGAATACGCGGAACAGGGTATGTGTCCTGCGCAGCGACACGAGAAAGCTCATCGGCGAGCGCCCCCAACGTCTGCTTGCGAGCAAGGAACGACTTTTGTTCGCGCTCTACTAAAAATGCAATGTCTTTTGGTGATGCCGGGCTAAAAGTCCGTGGCCTCTTTGTTGCATCTTCGACCAGTAATCCCTTCTCGGCCAGTACGCGTGCAATGTGATAAGCAGTTGTGCGTTTGATACCCGTCATTTTGGCAAGAACAGCAGGGGTCGCCATACGCGCTCTGATCGCCACCTTATAGATTTTTGCCTCGTTGCCAGTCATACCCAGCGTGGCAAGTGTTTTTTCATCCATGCCCATAGGATAGCATGTTGACGAAACGTTGTCAACAGAGTATTGACAAGTATTGACATTCTGGAAGGACGGTGCTAGCCTACTCTGTTCGGGATGTACCTTAACAAGGGGGAGGGATCTATGCTGTATAGTCTTTCGGGAATTGGCATCGTTCTTTTCTGTTTACTGTTTATGAACTTTATCATTTACAGTGAGTGCGCTTACGATTGGAGAGAATCGACCATCATAACAACCATGGTTTCTCTTGTAGTCGCCATGGTGTCGCTCAAGGATTGTTCATTAGACCCTCGTTTACAAGGTGGAGGAGACTATCTTGTAGCTCTAGGCCTCCTCTGGCTCACCGTAATTGTTCCCCGGGTGTTTCAATGGATTACGAGAAGGTGACATGGGGACGTATCTGCCACCTCATCAGGTATTCGAAGTAAGGGAATGCTCGCGCTTGTGCCCAAACTTGCGACATCTTGTGCTCTTTCTTCTCCCGCCATGTCCATTGGACCTCTGGCGGGTGTTTTCTTTGTGGTAGACTGTGGATATGAAAACGACTGTTCCGCAACGCGTTGCACTGACAATCAAGCGACTCCAAAAGGAGTATCCTAACGCGAAGACAAGTTTGTCGTATCGCACACCGTTCCAACTTTTGGTAGCTGTCATTCTCTCCGCGCAGTGTACGGATAAAAAAGTGAACGAAGTGATGGCGCCGGTGTTCAAAAAATACAAAACCGCCACGGACTTTGCATCCATTCCGCTTTCCAAACTCCAAGTGATGGTGCGCCAGGCAGGTTTTTATAAAAGCAAAGCACTGGCGATCCACACAACGGCAAGGATTGTCCGTGATCGCTTCAAGAACAAAGTGCCAAAAACGATGGAAGAACTGCTCATACTCCGTGGCGTTGCGCGCAAGACCGCGAATGTTGTTCTTGGAGAATTGTACGGAAAGTCAGAAGGAGTCGTTGTTGATACCCATGTCAAACGTTTGTCAAATCGTCTTGGATTCACAAAACAATCCGATCCAGGAAAAATCGAGCAAGAGCTCACGAGGCTTGTACCAAAAAAAGATTGGGTTCTGTTTGGTCACTTACTCATCACGTATGGCAGGCAAGTGTGCGATGCAAAAAAGCCGGCGTGTGAGCGGTGTGTGCTGAGCGGTGTATGCCCAAGTGCGTTTAAATTTCCACAATTCCAGAAAGGAACGCGAAAAAGGAGATCCTGAAGCAAACGCAAATCCTGAAACAGTTCGACTGCGCTCACCGCAGGCAAGTTCAGGATGTGGTTCGGCATGACAGTAATACTGTCACCCTGAACTCGTTTCAGGGTCTCCTTTATCGTACCAATTCGCTGCTAGATCTCGAAAGTCAGGATTTTGCTGTCGTATCAAGTTGATTTTCCATTCGCGATGCCAGTTTTTCAGTTGTTTTTCGCGACGAATGGCATCCATTGACGAATCATACTCTTCGTAATACACAAGCTTCTTCAGGTGGTATTGTTTTGTAAATCCCTCTATTTTGCCAGTCTTGTGTTGCCGGACTCGCCCCTCCAATCCACCCGTTGTACCAATGTAGAACGTTGTGTTCCACTCGTTCGTCATAATATAGACGTAGAATGTTCTTGTATACGACATAATAGGGACGGTTAAGAATATGTCCGTCCTCAAGTTTTACTTTGGAGATTCTGAAACAAGTTCAGAATGACGCTTGTTGTTTTGGAGATCCTGAAGCAAACGCAAATCCTGAAACAGTTCGACTGCGCTCACCGCAGGCAAGTTTAGGACTTCGGTTTGGGGTGACAAATTGGGAAGAGTGTGACTGCCGGGCTCCTCATCCAATCACGGAAGTGTGACGAGCGAGGAACCCGGGCTGAAGGTTCTGTTGTTGTGCGGACGCAAAGTATGCGAACCGCAATGTCGGGAAGTGGCTTCAGGACCGCGCCGCACTTGGCTGGATTTTGACCTTACCCGTGAGCGTGAAGCCGTGCTCCTCGAGGTAGAACATCTGCTGCGTGCCGCCGGGACCGCTAAAGAGAAGGTAGTACTGGCCGTCGTCGCCACACAGCACCGGCATCACCTCGCCGCGCGACTCCTCATCCCTGTAGAAGTCGGCATCATCCGCAAGCTGCGTCGGCGTGATGCCGAAGTAATCGGGCCCGAGGCGTTCGATGATGTCCGACTGCCTGGGGCCGTCCTTGTTGCCGATAAACGCCATGTGCTTACCTCCAAGACGTGTTGGATTTCTCGCCTTCAAACAGAGCGCGGAATGGCCGTTTACCAGCGGCATTCCTTACGGTCTGATTCTACAGGAATAGCAGAAAATGGCAAGAAGGTCTGCCGCGGGCCTTTCTCGTTTGCTAAGCTTCCACGCCCCGCGAGAACGCCAACCATGGAAGGTCGTCGAGCTGGCGACGTTTGGGATGACAATGATTACACTTCCACCGACTCGCCAAGACCGAGTATTTTCAATTCAATCCCTTCTTTTTCCAACGCCGGCCGGCACACGTTCTCGTACATGTTGGCGAGGAAAAAATCCTTGATATAACCGTCATGAATCGGGATGACGAGTTTTGGTTTTATGCGTTTGGCAAATTCAAGCGCATCAAGAACCGTTGCCCATGGCGAGAAAATCGGCAACAGAAGCACTTCTACGTTCTCAATATCAACAGTCACGCTGTCACCCGGAAGATACACGCGGCCGTTGATGACATAGCCTGCATTTTCGGGTTTCTGTGTTGCCATATCGCCGTGCTGGCTTGCGACGACGGTAATCACGGTGTTGTTGATGTGCAGCTCACTGCCCGGCATGGCAAGATTTCCCGATAACCCATCGGGAAGTTTTTGAATGACATCTGCGGGAACATACAGCTTTGTATCTTCTGTGACGATTTGTTTCAACACGTCGGGAAAAAAATGATCCTGATGTTGATGCGTAATAAACACGGCGTCGGCTTTTGGAAGGTCAGCTGGCTTGAGTTTGTTCTCGATAAACGAATACGCGCCCGGATCAAAAAGCAGGCTTGTGCCGTTATCGTCAATGCGGATGCAAGAATGAAGATATTTCGTAATGTTCATACTACTTTATAGTATAGCAAATGCTTGGGAAAGGGTGGAGCGGGCGGAAGGAATCGAACCTTCACCTCTGCGCAAAGCACAGAACTCTTACCAATGAGTTACGCCCACGTCCCTTGAAAGAACCACATATCTCCTCCTTCCGAGGATGGTCCGGCAGAGTGAGAGGCTGTTCGGTGGGGCCATGACCCGTCAGTTCAACACATCACCACTCTGCAGGCGTGCGTGAAACAGCCGACCGGGTGCACACGTGTGCATTCCCGTCCCGCAGTATATCAGGTCGCAGTGCCGTTTCACGATGCTTGGAGCGCATGACCCGGATCGAATGGGTGACCCTCTGCTTACCAAGCAGATGCTCTACCGACTGAGCTACATGCGCTCTTTTTCCACTGGAACATCGGTTGCTCTATACTGCCCACCGATTACCGTTTTCGAAGATCATAGTCCGGTGAGGAAGCGTTTTCTGCCCCCGCAGCTCCCCATAACTGCAAAGACCGAGGAACAATCTCTCACCGGGCAACATTGCACACACTACTCCTGACTGGCTTGGGCTGTCAAGTCGGTGTTTTTCTGTGGATTTTTTATAGGATAAACCAGCCGGAGTGAAACAAGAAGCTTCCAGCTGGTTTGGGGCAAGGAGGGGTGGCATGTTCCGTGGTGTCAAGGCAGGAGCGGCGGCTCTTTGCAAAGCGACCGGCTCCCAGGAAACATGACGCGTTTTGGATCGGAGGCTACCATCCTCCACGCGAGCTCAGCCTCGGTTCCGGGCCCACCCACTCCTCGCAAGAAAGAACCCAGTTCTTCAGTGTACTCCTGTTCTCCGGGGCATGGGAAGGGCTAGCCAAGAACAATAAAGTGTTGTAGAGTATTCAGGCTTTCGGGGTAGTTTGTACGAATGGTCGGGGAGTGGTCCCTCGCTTAAGTCTCGGGATAAACTCCGTGGTGGCGCACCTGGTTTGCTCCGTACCACAATGGTATTCACTTATTCCTCATATACATCGGTCATCATTTCAGCCGGGGATTAGCGCAGTTGGTAGCGCACCTGGTTTGGGACCAGGGGGTCGCGAGTTCGAGTCTCGCATCCCCGACTGAGTTGAAGACGGTATTTCCGCATCACTTGGTGCGGGGTTGCATGACCAGGAGAGTCGTCCCGCGAAACGGAATATTCCCGACAGTGTGAGGGACACCCCGATCAAATAATATCTTTCGTGTCACACTACACTGATTTTCTTCAAACAACGCTTGAGGGCGCAGCGAATATCGCGAGAACGATGTTCGGGAAAGTTTCAGGAACAGTCAAGCCCGATAATCCGAATCAAGTGTTAACGGACGCCGATCTTGCAATTGGTAAATATATCATTGGTGAAATTACCAAACATTTTCCCGATCACAATATCATCGATGAAGAAACTGGTGTGACCGACCACGGCTCCCGCTATACGTGGGTGATTGATCCAGTTGACGGGACAAGTAATTTTGCCAACGGGGTTCCCGAATACGGCATCATGCTTGGTCTGCTTGAAGACGCAACGCCGGTTGCAGGCGGGATCGCGCTTCCGGCTTTCAGCAAACTTGCCATTGCCGAAAAAGGAAAGGGCGCGTTTCTCAATGGCGAACGCATGCACGTTTTGACCAACGTTCCACTTTCAAATTGTCTCGTTGCGTACGGCGTGGACAGCCACAAAAACAATCCTGGATTTACACGCAAGGAATGCGCATTAATTGCCGAAATTATCCTCAATGTTCGAAGTATTCGTTCGACAAACAGTGTCTATGACGCAGTGCTTGTTGCCGAAGGAAAGTACGCGGCGTTTCTGCATCGTAACAGCAAGATATGGGATAACGTTGCACAACAAGTAATGATTGAAGAAGCAGGAGGCCTCTACACAGACTTCTTCGGCAAGCCTATAGATTACTCGGACCCACTACAAAAGACTGAAACGGTATATACGTGGTGTGCAGCTGCTCCCGATATTCACCGGCAGCTTCAAGAAATCATTCATGCAAACGCATGAACGACTACCGTGACTTTGCCATCAACATTGCGAGTGAAGCGGGAGCCATCATCCGGCAGAATTTTACATTGGGCATGAAAAAAGAATGGAAGGAAGACAAAACGCCCATCACCGTAACTGACCAAGTGGTAAACGATGTAGTTGTTTCCAAAATTCAAGCAGCGTTTCCGCATCACGACATTCTTGCAGAAGAAGGCTCGCCCGGCCTGACTGGAAGCGAGTATGTGTGGGTCTGTGACCCCGTGGATGGAACAATTCCGTTTTCACACGGAGTCCCAACCTTTACGTTCTCGTTAGGGCTTGTTCGTGACGGCGTCAGCATCCTCGGCGTTGTCTACGATCCGATGCAGGACAGAATGTACGTCGGCGAGAAAGGCAAAGGTGCGTTGATGAACGGAGAACGCCTGCGCGCCAACAACTTGCCGCTTGACCATCGAGCATTTATTGACTTTGAATGGAATCGGCATATACCAGTTCCTTTACTGCCTCTTGCGACTAGCTTTGCTGCGAGTGGCGTGAAACTAACGACAGGGTTATCAATGGTGTATTATGGAGCGTTGGTGGCACAAGGAAACTGTACCGCAGTTGTTGCCGACGGAACGAGCGCTTGGGATTGCGCCGCTCTTGCTGTTCTCATTGAAGAAGCCGGCGGAAAAGTGACTGATCTCCATGGCAAACAGCAACGCTATGATCAACCCGTCTTCGGCCTTATCGCAAGCAATGGCGTTGTGCATGACAAACTGGTAGCATTGGTGCAGAAAAGTTTTGGGACTGAGTCGCAATAAGAAATGAAGTAATGAAGTAATGAACAACTCGCAGCGTATTCTTCTCTGGATTATTATCATCGTCGCCTTTCTCGGGTTTCTTGACGCGACATACCTGACAGTGCAGCACTATCTTCATACAGTGCCGCCGTGTTCTGCGACACAGGGCTGCGAGCGTGTTCTGACCAGCACGTATGCAACTGTCGCCGGAATTCCGATTGCGCTTGGCGGTGTTATTTTTTACCTCGCGGTATTTGTTCTCGCGCTCTGGATGATGATGAACGGGCTGCGAAAAGCTATTCTATTGCTTTTTGGACTGACGGTCATCGGACTGGTTACATCCGCCGTTCTCGTCTATCTGCAACTCGGCGTGCTCAAAGCCATCTGTCTTTACTGTATGGGCTCGGCGATCAGTACTATATTACTGTTTGTGTTTGGACTGCTCTTATTCTTGAAGGCGAGAACGAAGCCCGAACCTTCTGAGAAAGCGTAGGAACCCAGTATCCCATTTGGGCAAAAGGGATAAAGGGGCTTGTATCACTGTTGCGCAACAGAGAGAACATTGCCAAATTACACATAGAGCAATAAGTCTATATGTTGCGCATTCGCAATTTTGTGTTTGGTTGCCCCTTGTTTCTGTAAGCGGGAACAAAAACAGCGCCGCCCACCGGATCAGGGTGAGCGGGAAAAAGGTACGAGTTTTGGTGTGTTCCCGAAAGACGGGAACGTTGTGGTCGTGTTGGCGGTTTAGCGTCGGCGCGGTCAGGGATAGATGCTACTTTCCATGTTGCCCCCCAGCACTGAAAGACAACAAAACCCGAAAGACAATTTCTTGTCTGAGAATATGCCGGAATAGGCTCACTGTCAACCCTGTCATTCGCGAACGATGGTGTCCAGCACCCGTGTGGTATGATAGCTGCATGACCCGCAACGAAGCGTTTGCCATTCTCACGGAGTTTACGAAAAACCCCAATCTCATCAAACACGGATTGGGCGTTGAGGCTGTGATGCGGTTCTACGCAAAGAAGTTCCACGAAGACGAAGAGCTCTGGGGCATTACGGGACTGCTCCATGATTTTGATTACGAAATCCATCCCACAATGCCGGATCATCCGATGAAAGGCTCTGCCATCTTGCGGGAACGCGGCGTGCCCGAAGAAATCATTCACGGCATTCTGGCGCACGCGACGTTTACCGGCGAACCGCGCGATACAATGATGAAGAAAACGATTTTTGCCGCGGACGAGCTTTCTGGATTTATCGTTGCTGTTGCACTTGTCCAACCCGATAAGAAACTTGCTTCTGTCAAAGTCGAAAGCGTTCTCAAAAAATTGAAAGTGCCTTCCTTTGCGGCAAAAGTCAACCGTGAAGAAATCCACCAGGGCGCGGAGGAACTTGGTTTGCAGTTGGAAGAGCATGTTGCAAATGTTCTCGCGGGTCTGCAGGAGCGTCACGAAATCTTAGGTTTATAGCGCGAGCAAGAGTTCCAATGATCATAAAAAATATGCTACACTCAGTGCAACCGATGCGCAGTATTTTCGCGAGAACGTAAACTGCAATTCCACCATTCCATCACTGACGGAAACACCCATGCCTGAAAAATATTTTAGACCGCCACAAGAGCGAGAAACAGCACTTTCGCAAGAGGCGGATTCTCCAAAGGAGGCTAGTATAGAAGCGACACGGGAAAGCCTTTTACCTCGAGGCCCGCGGCTTGCGTACATGCGCGAAGTGTTTAGAGTACTCCGCCAGCCGGAAGGTGATGTGATTTGGATGGATCTCAATCAGCGAGTCGAGGAAAAGCCCAACCGGACCATGCTTGAGTTATCAGACAACATTCGCGCAGTTGTCCGTGATTATATTGCCGAAAAAATCCCTGCATTGAGAAGCAATATCGCTTCTATTGGTCAATTGTCCGGTGAAGCATTACTTGACGCGCTCACCCACAATTGGTTTGAGGGAGTAGATGAACAGGTCGATGGGCAACGCCGTCAGGTATTGCTTACTGTCGGTGCGCATATCATCAAGCGCATAGAAACAGTGGCGTATAAAAAAGTTCTCGCTTCCCCAAAAATCAAATTAGAAAATTTCGGCTTGAATGAAAATACTCGGGATCTTCTCGTGGATGTTCTTGATGTTTCACTCAAATCAGACCCGCTCTTCATTCGATTTCTTGCGTTTGTCCAAAAAAGCCGAAAGCCGCCGCCACAAGCCAGTGAGACTGCGCTTTTCGTCACGGGCGACAAAGATCCTCATACAATTGCTGAACTCTTTCCCCACGAGACGCAGTATATGGCAAAGCGCTTTGCGTTAATGGCAGAAAAAAGCGATGCGTGGATCGGGCAACCAGGCGGACCCGAGTTTAAGCAGTATCTCAAGGCATTGGCATTATTCTACGAAGAAACGGATGCTGCCAAAGCTAAGGCACTTCAAAAAACCATCGAAGATCTTTATACAAGACTCGCGGTTTTAGATTTTCCTATTGTACTGACCACTGGCTTTGAAGGATCGAAAAAACCGCCATATCTTGATCCGGAAATGCGCGTATCCATCAAAAGTAGGGAAACTAAGGACGAACAGCACGATTTCGAGCTGCTGCGCGATACCATGGCAGAGAGCCTTGATGAAATAGGCATGGGACAATTTACAGGTCGGTTGAAAGAACAACCGATCCGCATTGTCAATGTTGTGGGCAACTACGGCATTAACTTGACAATGTCTGCGGTTGCCCAGGAAGATCCGACGATTCTGTTCCTCAATGAACAAATTCGCCAATATGACCGGGATTTTCCAGGCGTGATGCTGACCATAATTCGGAATACCAACCAAGCATTCGCATCGATTCCGCAGGAACAACGCACACGGCTCATGGAAAAAATGTCGCGCACCGTTTCCGTACTGCACGAATATTGCCATGCCTTCTATTGGGAAGACAAGCCGGAATATCCGGAAGAATACGAAAAAACCAAACGCCTGGGAGTCGAAGAACTTGAAACCATATCTGATGTGAAGGCAGAGATTGCATTTCGCTCCCTTGTTCCCGCTTGTATTGAAAAAGGCGCGCTTGAAGGCACAAGAGAACAATGGGCATGCGGAATGCTTGCGGAGTCAATCCAAATGCTGAAAGATCAACCCGAAGATGATGACTACTATCGTGCCGCAGTGTACACATTAAACCGCCTCTTTCAAGAAGGGGCGGTTATTTTTCGCAATCATCAACTTGAAATTCTTGATTACGATGCATATTACCGGATTCAACGATCCGCTACTCAGGAGGTATTAGCTTTATACGAAGATACCGGCATGAACGCAAAAAAATCTGCCGCATGGATACAAAAAAAATGCAAACCGAACAAGGATGTGACCGCGCTGAGCAGATTTCTGAAGCGAAAGAAATAAAATCACTAGTGTTGAGGTATCACCAATGGAGACCTCCGGGAGAGAGGAGGCGATACGTATCATGGGGAAGGCGGAGTTTCATCACGCGCCCAAGCATGCCTCATGGCTGAACATGGCGGAGATTAAGATCGGAGTCATGAGTACGCAAGCGATCAGGGGACGGATACCAACAAAACTGAAACTGGTGCAGCACATCGCTGCCTGGCAAAAGCGAATGATTCTTGATACCAAAAACACTCCTATTGGACAGGATGGTACTTTTGTTGTGTTGACTCTATAAACGTGACGGGAAGTTTTTTAGTAACGCCAATCTATTATCCTGTTCCAATCTTCAGCTGCTGACTGAAACAGTTTTCCGTGGTTTCACCACGGCTCAGTACTGAAGTTCTTACCACCGAAGTGGCAGGCAACGTGATACGCGACCTCTAGGGTGAACAAACTACAACGAACAGACATTGTATTGTAAGTTATCGACCCCGGGCTTCAGGATAGAGCCTGACAAGTCTTTCTAGAATATTAGCCCCGATTGTCGTACCAATTAGGGCTTCTCGTATCTGTTTTGGTGTTTCAGCCAATATTTCTCTGGCTTGTCGAGCAGCGTCTATTACATTTCCGTTCTTGATAGTTTCTCTTAAGTCATGGAGTGACCTGTGAAATTTCTCGACACTCTCTTTTGGTGCACGCTCAACCACCTCTTCCATTGCACGACCACGCTTAACCGCTTGTAAGAGTTGCGGAATTTCGTCCAACGGGTGAACATCTCGTTGAGGTGTTCCGAATAATGCATCATATGCAGCATAGACGGCCATTTCGGGTTTCCCCCTCATTTTATCTAAAAAATAATAAAGTGCATAAGATTCACGATTATTCAAAAGCGATAAACCTTGGTATTCTCCAAGTGTTCTGCCAACATGGCTTGATTCAATAATGTCTGCAGTTGCTGAGTTTGGATTCAAAACAGCTTTCCTTTCTTCTTCTGTGAGGACTGACAAGATTCTCGAATCCAAATCTCCAAACTCTTCATGCCTTTCTACAAGATGACATGTCATATCCTCTGCACCAGATATTTTCATTTTCAATGTACCTATTTCGTCATCCAATCCATACTTGTAACTATTTTCTCCATCTTGGTACACGTTGCCCTTTTCCGTCAATGTTTGCTGCATTACTTCCACTTGTCTTCTTGCCGCCTCAAGCCATGTTTGGACCCTTTGATAAAATCCTGAATCGCGAGTCGAGGATCCTCTAAGTACTTCGAATTCATCAATCGTTCCTGTAAATACTGGGTTAATAGCTTGTTCGCTTCCTTGTTCTGAACTATCTTGTTCGCGCATAATACGTCCCATTTAATTGCTAACTGTATTCAGTGTACCCCCCCCCTCGCTCCTGTCAAGCGCCAAGGAATACTCCGATGCCAAGCATCGGAGCTTGACGGATTATTGCCATGCTCGCTCCTCGCTCGCCGGGGCGTGGCATGCCGTCTGTCGCTTCGCGGCAGTACTCGCTTTCCTTCCCCAGTGCTAAGCACTGGGGCGTGACGCAAGAGGCGGTCAAGATAGCCCAAAACCCCTCGCTAGATAGCTTGGGTGCTTTTGTTGTGTTGACACTATAAACGTGACGGAAAGCGTAAAGTAACGCCAATTATTTTCCTGTTCCAGTCTTCAGCTGCTGACTGTAACGGGTTTCCCCGGTTTCACCGGGGCTAAGTATCATCGTTCTTGCCATCGAAATGGTAGGCAACGTGATACGCGACCTCTAGGTTGTCTGCGGTCATCGTGAGATAAACCAACAGACGAACTCTTTCACGAGTTACCGTGAAATGAGGTCTCCCTAGAAAGGAGGTGATCCATGCACAGCTTCCGCTACGCATGCCTTGTTCATGTTTGTCCTTCTGTCGCCAGAAGGCATGGACTATATCTTCACCCTTCTCCTCAACACGGCAATTTTCCTTGGATGCCATGTTCCTATCAAACGGATGAACTGTTTGTAGGACTGCGCTCGCACGAACATTCTCCAGTACCGCGGGTCAACACGTCGGCTTGGCTGATGAATCTTTCCGACTGCAATGTCGAGAGATTTCAGCAGCTGTTTGATACCAATGAGTTTGTCGCGATCACTCTGGACAAGTTGAATGTAGAATCGTGCAGTTGGCTTTTGAGGAATGCCTCCTTCGGCGTCAAAGAATCCTCGAATATATGCGATTTTTTCGTTTTTCCGCTGTATACTCGTTGGAGTAAGCACGGAATAGAGAAATTTCGCTTTTGTTTCGAGAACGTAGACGCTGCGCGTTTTTCCTTCGCGGTATATCCATGATGAACAACCGAGACGATGTAATATCGCCTGAAGAACTTTCAGCCACTCCGTTCCTTTTTGTGCAAATCGGATACGGTTATTGGCTCGATTCCATGTTCCATCATGACGTGCGCCGTGAAGGTACGCTTGAAGGACGGTTGAAGAGGGAGGGGCTCGGCGTATAGTCTCTGAGGAGTCACTCCATTCCAACGGAGGACTTTCCTGCTGATTGTCTGCACCTCGCGCTTTTTGACGCATGATACCAGTGTACCAAACGTAGCTGAGGATACACAGAGTTTCCAGCAAATAGCCGAATTCATGCTCATGGTTTCCCATGAGGGTCGCAACACGGCAGATTGCCGCTACGACTTAGTCCCTGTCACCGATCTTACCTTATTTCCCTTACGGGACTTTCGGGTACTACCGGCTCCCTTGACTTGACGGGCGGTGATTGGAATCAGGACCTTCTGTTCCACCCCACTGGACGTGCGGCTTTCCCGCATCCAGCGAGTTCTCATCGAATGAGATTTGCTCCTTCGTTCCATTGCTGAAACTACTATGAGCTCTGCTGACTTCCTGACGACGATTGTGTGGTCGACATCATCAGGATCTCCATGGGTCAATATTGATACTGTTTCTGGCATCCGGGAACGCATTCTGAAGACTATCAGAACTCCGGTTACTTCCCCACTGTACACGGGTGGGTCGCAACTGCGTTTTTTCTCTCCTGGTGGCTGCCATTTGCCGCATCGGACCCTTCAGACTTTTCCTTACGGAAGAAGTCCTGTCCTTCGGCTACGCTACCACCTTCTTCCTCTCCTTCTGACGGAGGGATGAAGCGAGGTAGGAACAGATTTACACCGTTTAGTGTCAATACCTGCCATGCGCATTTATTTTGTACAAAGCCCGAGAACGTATTCACCGCGCCATGGCTGATGCGCGGTTACTAGCGATTCCAGCTTCACGAGGGCGAGTTGCAGCCCTCGATCCGAACTGAGACGCGGTTTGATGGGATTAGCTTCAGCTTGCGCTTTTGCAACCCATTGTCCGCGCCATTGTAGCACGTGTGTGG
>CAYINT010000026.1:0-13375 GCA_964364875.1 uncultured Gammaproteobacteria bacterium
AGCAGTGTTTAAAGAAGAAAACACCTTTTCACGCACCCAAAAGGTAACGGTATCGACGAAAGTGAGGGGGTGAGGAATCCCCTTTTTTCTCTGGTCTTTCCGATCCCGGCACCACTTTTTCTCCGCTGTGTTATGTGTACCTTCCACCTCCCAAGGGAGCAGGTCATTGGTGCGTCCATGCCACGTACTGAAAAAAGTGGTGCGGGAGAGGAATCCCGTTGCCTCCTGAAATGGGATTCCTCGCCGGGCTCCCCGCCCTTCTCGGAATGGCATTGAGCAACCGAAAAGGGCGTTTTGCAAAAATCTATTCTTTATAACAAAAAGGGCGCTTTGCCAAAAAGCAAAGTCCCTTTCTGCTCTGTTGAAGAAGTCTACAAACAGGTCCCCGCTGTCATGCCGGCCGGATCTGCCAAGTTGCATCCAGCTGCAACACCACCCGTTGCACCGCCAAGACAAAAACTTATCTGGTACCAGCTTCCACAACCTGAATCACTTGTTAATGCACATACTGCACCGCCCTGAGAAAGGAGAGATTGATAAGTGTACACTTCGCCTGCGTAGTTTTCTGCAGTACATACAGCATCGCCAGTTGCCGGGTCGTCATCCGGAGTTGGATTTTCCGGTAGGTTTGCCAGGTACGCTGCCGGTAGTTCGGTTGAGGTCAACGGCACCGGGTCAATAGTTTTTGGATAGGCAGGGGTTACCTGGTCGTTATAGAACAACTCCAAAGCGCTTTGGATTTGGCGGACATCAGACACGCGTTTTGCGTCGCGAGCCTTAGACCGCGCACGGTTGAGTGACAAGAAAGCGATGGTCGCCAGCAAGCCAATGATTGCGATGACAACCAGTAATTCTACGAGAGTAAAACCTTTTCGATTATTTTTCATGTTGTCACCCCCTTTCCTGTTTGTATGGGTATTGTTGTGTTCCCTGAGGCTTATCCACAGGGCAATCATAGTATACCATTTTTCCGCGTCTTTTGGGACAACCCTTTTTCTCTGGTCTTTCCGATCCCGGCACCACTTTTTCTCCGCTGTGTTATGTGTACCTTCCACCTCCTAAGGGGGCAGGTCTTTGGTGCGTCCATGCCACGTACTGGAAAAAGTGGTGCGGGAGAGGAATCCCATGTTCCCCAGAAGAGCGGGATTCTTCGCATTCACTCGGAATGACCGGTTGTTTTTGGTCTTTCCGAACCGGAGCCACAGTAGAGTGTGAGGAATCTCAATTCCTTTTTCATGGGAACGCGGATTCTTCAGCCGTATTGCGGCTTCAGAATGACCCGCTAGCCACTGCCTTCTTTCAGCGGAACGCGGATCCCTCACATACGTTCGGGATGACCTGTCTTAAAAAAGATCATCATACAAATCGCGCCATTTGGGGTTGAGAGAGTTGATAAGCCGGTTTTTCTTTTCACGACGCCACCCCTTGATTTCCTTTTCTCGCGCTATCGCAGCTATCGGGTTTTCTGTCGTTT
This sequence comes from uncultured Gammaproteobacteria bacterium, assembly GCA_964364875.1. Taxonomy (GTDB): domain Bacteria; phylum Patescibacteriota; class Patescibacteriia; order CAZCGY01; family CAZCGY01; genus CAYINT01. Next base: position 1,475 of record CAYINT010000026.1, read on the forward strand.
CATACCATACAAGCTTGGTAACATTGTAACGTTTTGTGAATCCGTCAACGAGTTTTTCTTTGTGTTCCCAGATGCGCCCTGGGAGTTTCCCCGTCATGCCGACATAGACGACGGTATTGCGCGCATTGGCCATGATATACACTGCAAAAAGTTTCTGCCGCATTTCCCTACAAAACTATTCTCTTCCGGTCTTTCCGAACCGAAGCGACAGCGGAGTGTGAGGAACCGCAGCGCGGGTGTCGACACCCGCGCTGCGGTTCCTCCTGAAATGGGATTCTTCGTATTCACCGGGATTGGTACGGGGTTAGAAAGCTGCCGAAAGATTGTAAATAGGCAACAAAATCGCCGCCACAAGTCCGCCGACGGCAATGCCCAAAATAATGAGGATGAGCGGTTCGATTAGCGTCACCAGGCTGGTCACCGAGTTTTCCACTTCGCGGCTAAAGAAATCAGCGAGCTTTTTCAGCACAAAATCCAGGCGCCCGGTTTGCTCGCCGACGTTCATCATCTGCGTCAGCATTGCAGGAACAATGGCGCTTTTCAGAAACGTCGTGGAAAGCGGGTTGCCGTCTTCGACGTCTTTGATAGCTTGCTGCGTCAGCCGGCGATAGACGGTGTTTCCGACAATGTCCGCGACAATTTCCAGCGCCCGGGTTAAAGGAACCCCGCTTTGCAGCAGCGTGGAAAGGCTTTGCGCAAAACGCGTAATGGCGATTCTTCGGTATATAGGGCCGATAATCGGCGCGCGCAACTTCAGGTTATCCACCATGAAGCGCCCTGCCGGCGTGCGGACATACAACCGGTAACCAATGATGATCGCGATAAGGATAAGGAGAAGAAACGGCCAGCGCTGTTGCATAAATCCGCTGACCGCGATGAGCACCCGCGTCGCCGTCGGCAGCGTCGCGCCGCCTTCCGTCAGCACTTTTGTCAATTGCGGAATCACAAAAATCATCATGGCAACGCCCATAACCACCATGCCAGAAAGGATGAATGCGGGATACATCATTGCGCCGCGGATTTTTGACCGCAGATCGTAGTTTTTTTCCTCTTCATCCGCGAGGTAGGTCAGGGTTTCATCCAGCCGTCCGCTCGTCTCGCCGGCGCGAATCATGTGGACGAAGAAATCATTAAACACCTGCGGGAACCGGGCAAGCGAAGCCGAGAGTTTTGCCCCGCCGTCAACTTCGTCAGCGACTTCTGAAACGATAATTTTCAGCGTGACATTTTCCGTCTGTTTGGTCAGGATGCGCAAAGCCTGCACCAGCGGGACGGAAGCGGAGATCATCACGGCCAGCTGCCGCGCAAAAATAACCACGTCGCGCAGTTGCACGCGATTGAAAAACGGAATCGAAAACTGCAGCAGCGAAAATCTGCGCCGTTCTTGGAGGGTTAACACGACAAAATTCTTCTCGCGGAGAACATCAATTGCAACCGCTTCGCTTGGCGCTTCCACTGCCCCAACAAGCGTGTTGCCCTGCAGATCTTTTGCCTTGTACGAATAAACTGCCATTGCGGTTACGTTGCCTGCAACATCGTCTGAAGCGCGCGCGAGTCGCTGGCATGCTGCATCGCGTCATCCATGCTGACTGTTCCTGCCTTGACCTGATCGGCAAGGGCGCGGTCAAGCGGGATCATCCCTTCTTCGCGCGAAGTTTGCAGGATAGTCTGAATTTGAATCACATCGCCGTCGCGAATAATGGAGCGGATCGGCGCGTTGACCGTCAACACCTCTGCGACCGCAATGCGCCCGCCGCCAGTCCGCGGCAAAAGAATTTGCGCAATCACTCCCTGCAGCGTTCCGCTGAGTTCTGTCCTGACTTGTTCCTGTTCTCCTGGCGGGAAACTTGCAAGGATCTTCTCAATCGCGCCGACCGTCGAGCTGGTGCTAAGCGTCGAAAGAATGAGCCGCCCCGAAGCAGCAGCCTTAATTGCTGTCGCAATGGCCTGCGCACTTTCGAGTTCCGACAGCATGATCACATCAACATCCTCTTGCAGACTGTCGGCAAGTCCCTGCTCGAATGAAGGAACGTCTTTGCCGACCTCGCGCTGCTCAATCACGCTTTTTGCGTTGACAAAGAGATGTTCGATCGGCCGTTCGATGGTAAGAATATGGGCTGCGCGTTCCCGGTTAATCAATTCCACAAGCGCGGCAAGCGTCGAGGAGCGTCCCGATCCAAACGGGCCGCATATCAGCACGAGGCCGTTGCGGAAATGGGCAAACCGCTCTATCGTGGGCGGAAGGCCAAGGTCGCCGATCGTTTGCACTGTCGGCAGGATATAATGCAGCGACACCGAAGGATAGCCTTTTTGGAAAAATGCATTGACTTTAAACCGCGCCTTCTTGGCAAGATCATAGGTCGTCATGATGCTTTTATCGCGTTCCAACGCGGCGCGCTGGACGGGAGTAAAAAGTTGTTCTAGCACAGCTTCCATAATGTCAGGCGTGACAACCGGCTCGTCGGCCAATGAGGAAAGTTTTCCATCCTGCCGCACAATGGGCGCCATGCCAATGGTCAAATGCACATCAGAGGCACCGTATTCCGGCACCTTGCTGAGCAAACGTTCCATAAAAATTGCTTGTCCGGAAACCATGGAGACAAATCAAAAATAATAAATCATACAGCAACAATTGGGGAGACAAACCAAAATATTTCTGATTTCTGCTTTTTACTTTCTGCTTTGAAGATTGTTGCTTTCTCTATCATTTCTGCTTTCTTCATGCTTTCGTGCGCTATCTTCCTAACAACTTTCTTACCTTGTCGATCACCTCTGACGGCTCGTGATCCACTTTGACAAGATAATCCGCTGCGCCAAGCATGAGCCCGCGAGCCATGTCTTGTTCCTGGCCAAGATTCGTCAGCATGACCACGGGTATGTCTTTTGTTGCCGGGTCGCGTTTTAATTCTTCAAGAACCCGAAAGCCGTCCATCTTCGGCAGCAAAACGTCAAGCAAAATGAGATTTGGCTGCTGCTGCTTTGCAATCATCAAGCCTGCTTCTCCTTCATTAGCGACAAGCGGTTCATAGCGCGCAAAATCCAGTTTCGTGACATACATCCCGACGAGAAACGCATCATCTTCGATCAGGAGAATCTTTGGTTTTTGTGTGTCCATAGATGTTATTCCCTGGTTACGGCGAAGATTTCTTCAATGGTCGTCAAGCCGCGCAATGCTTTGAGAATACCGTCTTGTTGCATGGAATACATATGCTGGCGCGTCGCGGCTTCTTTAAATTTCCCAATGATATCGCCTCCATCAACCATGATTTTCTGCGCATCGGGATTCACTTGAAACACCTCAATAATGGCAAGACGCCCTTTGTAGCCCGTATTTTCGCACCGCGCGCAGCCTGTTCCTCGGAAAAACGGAAGGTTCTTCGCGCGGATATCCAGCCCTTCCGGAGCAACGCCCTCTGGCAAATCAGCAAGCGCATCGCGCACTTCCTTTTCGACGGATGCGGGCAGTGTCATTGCTGTCTTGCAGTGAAGACAAACTCTGCGAACAAGCCGCTGCGCCAAAACCACGTTGAGGGACGCAGAAATGAGAAATGGTTCAAGCCCCATGTCAATAAGCCGCGGAATTGCGCCAAACGAGTCATTCGTGTGCAGTGTCGTCAAAATAAGATGGCCGGTCAGCGCGGCGTGAATCGCGAGTTGCGCGGTTTCACTGTCGCGGATCTCACCAACCATGATGATGTCGGGATCTTGGCGAAGAATCGCGCGAAGGCCGTTGGCAAAGGTATAGCCGGCATCCGGATAGATCTGGCTTTGGTTGACGCCTTTCAGGTAATACTCAATTGGATCTTCCAGCGTGACGATATTCACTCTTTCTTGGTTGAGAATGCTCAGCATCGCGTACAGCGATGTGGATTTTCCAGACCCGGTCGGACCGGTCATAAGAATCATGCCATGCGGACGCCGAATGGCAACCTCGACCGCGGCAAGGTTGCGTCCTTCAAAACCAAGCTGGCCAAGGTTTGAAACCCCTTCGGCGGTATCAAGAATACGCATCACAACCTTTTCTTGGTTAAACAGCGGCAGAATAGAAACGCGGTAGTCAATTTCGCGGTCTTCAATGGTCATGTGAAACCGTCCGTCCTGAGGAATCCTCGTTTCGTCAATCTTGAGGCTCGCGAGAACCTTAATGCGCGCGACCACCGAGCTGTGGATATGCCTTGGGAGGATAATTGACGTATGGAGCACACCGTCAACGCGATACCGAACGCGGGACTCATCCCCCACCGGTTCGATGTGCACGTCAGACGCTTTGCCTTCGACCGCATGGCGAAGGATAACGGAAACCATCTTGGAAACCGGCGCGCGACGGATTACTTCTTCCACTCCGTGTTCCTCGCCTGTCGGGTGCTCAGCGGTAAACTGCACCGCTTCTGATTCAGCGCTCTTCAGCGCTTCTTCAACTTCTGCCGAAAGGCTTTCATACTGGCGGAGAATGTACTTTAAACCGGAATCCGACACCATAGAATAACGGATCTGCAAGCGGTTTTTCCGCGCGATGAATTCAATTGCTTCCAGAGCCTTGAAGTCCGTCGGATCAACCATGGCCACGCTCACCTCATTGCCAACCTGGCTGAATGCGACCATTTGGTAATTTTCCGCAACTTCCTGGGCTATGAGATTCAGGATTTCGCCGCGGACGATCCTGCCAAAAACATCAATGTACGGCACATGCAAAACTGCCGCTTTCGTGCGGACAATATCTTCTTCGCGAATAACGCGTTCCAGCTGAAGATGCTCAAGCAGTCCCCGACTGGCTTTTCGGGCATCCTGCCGGTATGCAGTGACCCGATCTGCGGGAAGGAGATTGGTCGCAACAAGCCGTTCAACTACGGCATGCTCAAACTCCTGCGGCGTGAGCGCGGCGGGCTGGGTTTCCGCCTGAAGTAATGTAGTGTCGGCACGTTGCGAATCAGCCATAGAAGCATCAAAAAGGCTGGAACGGGTTGATTTTTCCTTGCGGAGCGACTTCAATGCGCGTGTCGCCGTACTGTTTTAAATCCTGAAAACGAGGATCAGTCAAAATCTTTTCAAGATCTGGGGCAAGCCGTTCATCAAGCGCGCGCAGATCGCGATTGCGCTGGTCGGTTACTTCGGGCGCCGTTGTTCCAGATCCGCCTTTGTCCATCGCCGGTTGCAGTATAAAATAATACAATGCAACAATCACCACCACGATCATGATACTGACAAGGATAAGGGTTCGCTGCGGATTGGATTCTTTCTTGACAAGCGCCATGCGGATTGTGCGTTATGAACCTTTGTAATAACTAATTGCATTAATCGTATACGTTTCCTCTTCTCCGGGTTTCAACGGATTATACGAAAGCGATTGCACATCAAACAGCCGCACGCTTGACTCCATGGTACTGAGAAAGTTTTTGAGGCTCGCGTATCCGTGTCCGCCGCTCACCGTAAAGGTCGCCTGCAACTGTCGGAAGCCGGACGGAGTTTCCTTCAAACCGGTCGTCGCGGTTCCTGTTTCGCGGCGAGTGGCTGATGCTGTGGTAAAACTCACATTGTTCAACCGAAGGCCGGAACTAAGCGCAAGCGCTTCAACTTGGATAAACATGGCGGGAAGATCTGCCGCCGTCGGCAGCACTGATTGCAATTTATCGACATCTTGCGCGTTGATCGTCTTGTACGAATCGACAATAGAACGTGTGAGCCGCAAGGATTCAGCGACATTTTCGCGCTGCGCGCGGGTTCGCTGCAAATGAAAGATGCCGAAGGAACGGATTTCGGTAATCTCCGGATTGATAACGAGAACAAATCCAACGGTAAGAAGAACAAGCACGGTGAACGTCGCAAAGAGCGTAAAACGCTGATTGAGTTGCTGGGCTATGGAAGCGCGGTTGATGAGGCGTTTCATTGCGCTGGAGTAATGGTAAAGTCAGGTGCTACGGAAGCATCGCGGTAGAACGCGGTGTCAACAAGCGTTATGGTCGCAGTAAAATCAACAACTTGCGCTGTTCCCGCGCTTCGCACCGCCGCCGAAGTAATGCTGACGGTTTTGATAAAGTCGCTTGCCTGCTGAAATGCCACAAGCTGCCGGGCAACAGAACGGAAATCCTTCCCCGTTGCGGCAAGGGTGAGTCTCCCTGCCCGATCAGCGGTCATGCTGCGGTAATAGACAGAATCCACGGTAAACTTTTCCAAGCCCACAAAGAATTTCGTCCAGTATACGTGCGTCGTCAGCAGCTGCTGCGCTTGCAGCGTCAGCGTATGGAGGTTTTCCGCAACTTTCTCTTGGTCCTTCAGATCGCGCAGATCTCGCTGCATCTGCTGCACTTCGTCAGTGTTGGTCTTGGCTTCCGCTTTCATTTTATCAAGAAAAAGTGCAAGAATAATGTACGTGGCGCCGACCAGCAACACGGTAATAAGCGCAAGAAAGCCAAGCATGACGAGGCGGTTCTGTCCTGCGCTGCTCGCTAGCAAGTCCTCAGGCACGAGGTTGACACCGGGAATGTTCCTGCTTGGAGGTACCAGCGCTGGGGAACGGCGTGATGCGGGTCCAGCCGGGACCACTCGTTGAACAGGCGGCGGCGTGGGCAAGGGCGGTGTTGGCCGCACTTTGGGAGTTGAGATTGGCGGAAGTTTTTCTTCATGAAGAATCCGCGCGCGTTGCTCCCGTTTTGGACTGCCCTCGCCGCGTCGCAACAAACGAAGCATATCACGAAGAGAAAATCTCGGTTTTGAATCTTTTGGCGCTGCCCGCGTCCGATCCGGGCTGGTATACGAAATCGGCCGCGGCTGTTTCCGTTTTTGTTTTTCCTGGTCGTTGCGGCCTTGGTCGCCGGCTCCAGTATCGTGAATGAGATTAATATCAGGCATGAGAAAAAATCAAAAAGCAGAAAGCAGAAAGCAGAAAGCAGACGTTTGTTTCGTAGTATCACTTTGAGAATGTTGCGCTTGCATTTGTACTTTTTGCTTTATGATTTTTGCTTTGTTTAGACGATTTCCCGCATTGCCAGGCCGATTGCCACGGCGAAGCGCGGAGCGATCTCCTGCAGCATGGGCTGCATTTCCGCAGGATACACGATTCTTGCCCAAGGGTCACCGATCATCACTTTGATGCCGAGAACACGAGCAAGATATTCCGGAAGGCTTGCGAGAAATGCCGATCCGCCGGCAAGAACGATTTTTTCTACGGGCTTCGGTTCCTGGCTTTGGTACAGGTTGAGGCAGTACTTCACCTCATTGATGATCGAGCCGACAACAAATTCCAAAGTCCGCGGAATCTGGTCATTGGCGGTCGTGTGCGCCATTCCGAAATCCCGCTTAAACTGTTCTGCCCGCGCGTGGTCAACACTAAGGCTGTTCATGATTGCGCGCGTCAACGCGTCGCCGCCGACATCAATGCTTCGGTTCAAAATGGGGATTCCGCTGGCGATCACACTCATGTCCGTTGCGTTTGCGCCAATGTCAATGAGCAGCACGGGCGATGGATCGTTTCCGATCAGCGAGCGCTCCAGTGCGAATGCTTCGGTTTCCAAACTGACAAGCTGCAAGTCAGCGGCTTTACACACGGCGAGGTAGCGTTTGACGAGCGTTTTTGGCGCTGCGGTCAGGAGAATTTTGAGATCGCGTCCCTTGCCCTTTTTCGCATTCACGCTGGCTGCGGCATCTTTGCTTGAGAGGCCTTGATTTTTCAGGATTCTCCAGTCCAGGATCATGTCTTCCAGCGGCATCGGGACAAACTTTTTCGCTTCCCAACGGATCGCTGCCAGCAAATCCTTTTCTGACATCGCCGGCAAGCTGATGATGGAGGTAAAGACCGCAAAGCTTGGCAATGCGGCAACGACCTTCTGCGTGGAAACTCTGGTCTGTTTCAGCATTTGTTTTAGCAACGTTGCCAGTGCGATTTGGTTTTGCGGATTGTCGCTTTTGATAATGTCAAAGGAGCGTTCAACGTAGCCAAAGGTCTCAAGTTTGGGGCGACCACCAGTATTACTGATTTCTACCGCCTTGATGCTTGAGGTTCCGATGTCGATTCCCAGAAAATGTTGTTTGCGTTGAAAGAGAGCCATGGTGCCAACCTACAACCTACAACTTACAACATTCAACCCCAAACATTTATGTGCATTGATTTTTGTAAACATCGTTGTTTGTTGTCTGTTGTTTGTTGTTCTGTTGACAGTTATTTGTTGCTATAGTATAGCACAAATTCCCTACACCGTCAACGACTTGCGCTATTGCGGAACATCGAGCCGCAGCGATGGAACTGCCGCGCTGAGGTCTTGCAGGCCGGGCGGCGGATTGGCAATAAACCGTCCGTCATATATCACCTGTTCTGATCCCTGCGCGCCTAGGTTTCCAACGATATTGCGTTCAAACACAATAGATCGCGCCATGATCAAGCCTTTGACCACAAGCGGAAGATCAAGTGAATATCCGGTGTGGACAGTCCCTTGATTCACAGTCCCTTGATTCAAGGAATCGCATGTCGTCACCGATTCGTCGCCAGGACATCCGAGAACAAGAAATGCGCCGACAAGATTGCTGACCAAAGGATTGATAGTCAGATCGCCGCGAATAATCCAGCCAAGTGAAGGAATCTTGATGATGTCATCGAGCGGCGTCGTAGGAGTTTCATACGCCATGTTTCCGCTGAGTATAACATTGCCGTCAACAATGATTGTCCCCGCTCCGCTGGTCGTGGTTTCATCTTCTGTTGTTCCCGCGAGAATCTGTACATCGTCATAGTCCACAGCGTCAGGAATTTGGAGATTCCCCTGATAGTAGTAAATGGTGTTATCGAGGCGGATTTTGAGTATCTGGCGGCCGTGATCCGTTTCAATTGTCCACCCCGGTATGTCTTTCAGACTTGTGATAGCGCGCGTTGTGCCATAACGGTGCCGTTTGGGCGAAACCTGATCATCAGCAATGGTAATTTCTGAAAAATTAATGCGGCCGAGGACATTGACATACTTTGTCGGCGCTGAGGGAATGCGAATTTCATTCGGATAATTGGGGCGGACATAACCCAGGTTGCTTGCGCCAAACTGGCTGGAAAACACAATAGTGTCGTTTGCCTGAATGATGTATGTCGCGTTGTAGGAGCCAGCCGGAGGAATTGCTCTGCTGGAGATGCTCCCGCCGCTGAAGATGTCACCGTAGCGCGTTGCAAGCCAGCCCTGCAGAATGCTGACGCCGCCTGCGGGATTGAAACGAACCCAGCCAAGCCCGCCTTCCCCGTTTTGTTCGCCTCCTGCCCATCCATAACCCAGTAATTGTCCACGTTGGGTGTCAAACGAAACGCCGTACCGCGCGCATTGTTCGCACTGGTCACAGGTTCCCGCGACCGTATCGCAGTTGTAACAGCTGTTGCATGCATATGATTGCGCCGGCTGTTCACACAGGCCGTTGTTGCCGCAATCGCTGTCGCTTGTGCAAATGGTCCCGATCTTTGCCGCTTCGCCGACCGTGCAGAACTTTGTATTCGACAACACGACATTACCGCAGATATTGCATTTTGGGCTTATTCCGTTTGTATCAGCGGCGCAGTCCGTGCATTGCTGATAGCCGCCGGTTGCAAGGTTGGAATAGGTGTTGGACGCCGGAAGACAGATGTTGGTCGAGCATTCGCCGTTTCCCGCGCACGGCGCGCTTCCGTCGGAGCAAACGTTTTTCGAGGCTTCCTTGCCGCGCAGATGCACCCAGCCCCAATCGTTTTGTTTGGGAAAAAATGTTTCTCCGTAGTCTGCAAGCGTCAACAGCCGTCCCCATCCGGCCAGTTGTCCCGGCAAGCGTTGCGTACCGCTGACGTCTTCGACGGCGCTGTAGATTCGATTCATTTCTGGCCGGTCCGCCCAGTTTTCCGGATCGCTTCCGGCACCGCTGACCGGCGGTTTGTCAACATTGGCAAGAACGGTGCAGACTCCGCCGCCACAATCCGCGCCAGGGAAACATGACAGCCCATCAGAACTCCCGCCCATGCAACTGTTTTTATTGAATGTCAACCAACCGAGTGGCCTGCCGGATGCCACGTCGTCGGACTGGCCAAACCAGGAATAGTTTTGCAGCGATGCGTGTCCTGTCGGTCCAACAACGCCGTAAAGAACGGAGTATGGAGTTGCGCATGTCGAAGCTTGTTGCAACGTACAGTTAAACGCTGCATAGCCTGGAGCGTCTCCACCGCAGAAGCGCCCGCTGCCGCACTGTTTGTCAAGCGTACACGACGACATTGGATCGGCATAGCCGTTACTATCGACGCACTTTCCTGTTGACGCGCCAGCGTAGGCAAACCCCGTAAAGCCCAGCCCATCGTAGAGCGAAAATGATCCATTGACGCTTGCGGTTGCTTCGACATTGCTGCAACCTAGATCACCACACATCTCCACTTGCGCGCGATACGTATAGGACTCGTTTGGCGTGTATGTGTAGAAATGATCGTCAGGCAAGAGGACATAGCGAAGATACCAAAACTGCGCCGTATCGTCGAGAAAGTTAATAGATGTCGCGTAGTCGTATGCCGCGGCATTGTAAAAAAACGGCGTCTGCACCTGATCGTATCCCTCAGTAGCGCCGCCGGTATACAAAAAGTCCCAGCTGATGCGGTAGTACTTCTCGCTTTCCGCGCCCGCTGTGATTGCCGCTTCAAAGAGGAGCGGCGTACCGTAGAGGTGGAGCACGTTTGGCGTGGGATTGACGATTTGGACGGTCAGCGGGTCGGCCGCTCGCGCACTGTTTCCGATCATCAAACCGGCGCCAAAAAGAAGTGCTGCGAGAACGAAACGCTGAAATGTTTTTCTCATCACGAGTTTCGGCTATGCATTGTGGTTCTGCTTTTGCGTTTTGGGATTTTCAGAATACCACAAAACGGGCGTTTGTTCAAATGACAAAGGGGCACTTGACTAACTACCCTGCGTGTCCTGAGTGAAAGATCACCTCTAGACGAGGATAGAACGGCAGGATACCACGCGCGCAGTACGTCGGTGGATTGTTTTGTCGTTCGTCACAAGTGTTGTGTTTGTGAGTTTCGCTGTGGCAACGATGACGCAATCGCCGAGTCCGAGTCGCTTCTCGCGGCGAATTGTTGCTGCAATGCGTCCGAGTTGGAAGTCGAGGGCGACAATGCTGAACGTTCCGAGAAATCGACGGATGGTCTCTTGTGTCGCCGGAGTAAGATTGGGAAGCGAGAGCGCCTCAATTTCAGTGATGACGGAAAGAAAAAGACTCTTCCTTTGCGTTCTCCACCGGAAAAGCTGTTCTACGATCCTTTCGTCGCCATTCAGGTACCCGATGGATAATATTACTATCGAGTGTGTACATCAACGCTCCCACGTCCGACGAACTCTTTTTTGGTAGCGGATCGGCTGCATGTGCGGCATTGTCAACCAAAAATCCAGCACAAAGAATAAGTGCCGCGAGAACAATGCGCTGAAGTGTTTTTCCAATCACGGCAGAGCGATGATTGTTGCCTCTGATGTGTGTATTCGTGCTTATAGAATACCACAAAACAGCGGTTTGTTCAAATGTCGGGCCACATGCGCAGCATCACACCATCACTCCCCATGGTATCCATACGGAACACGTAGGGTTACTTGTAAATATCACCCCGTGGTCCTAACGCAAGAATGAAGATCACTTTTTCGTTTGTATGGACGGTAAAAACAACGCGATAGTCACCAACGCGCAGTCGGTACAGGCCAGTAAGTTCGCCGCGGAGTGGCACAACGTTGGCAACGTCAAGGTGATTCTCTCGAAGCGAATCTATTGCACGGTTGATCTGACGCTGATGTTTTGCATCGAGACGAACGTATGACTTCGCCGCTCGCGCGTGAAAACGAATCTCAAACATTCTTTTGAATTGTTTTCCACGCAACAAACCGCTTGCTTCGCCCTTGCCGAAGATCGCTGCGCGCTTCGCGGATATCTCGCATGAGC
>CAYINT010000027.1:0-12632 GCA_964364875.1 uncultured Gammaproteobacteria bacterium
AAAACCCTTGTCAATACTGACCGAAAGCCGCTAAGGAATAATATGAGAGTCAGTATACTCGTCCATTGGAGGGCTGTTCCATGGCGAAACGTAAACGTAACGGTCGTACCACTCGGGTACGGACGCGTGAACTCCCGAGCGCATCTCTCGGGTACCTGCGCATGATCCAGCCGCACGAGGAGAGGCTTCGTTCGACCGATCCGGGAGACACGGCGAGAGCAATTGCCTTTCTCCGCGGAGGCCGTTCAGGAGACGGCTGTGTCTACGATGACACCTCCGGATCATTCGAAGCGTTCAGCGCGGATTTCCTCGCAGGGGATCGCCCAAAGCCGAAGGCGCGAGTGCCGCGCACAGCCAAGCGTCGTGCTCCGAAGGGTGCACGATGATGTTCCTCCAACCCAGCCTCCGTGGTTTATCCGCGCGGGGCTGGAACACTTTCCCGATTCTCCCAGCCGTACAAACCTTGCCTTCCTGTCATTTTTCTGCTTCACTCTACAGTATGCCCATTCTTGAAACCGTAGTTATCGTCGTTGGTCTGATGCTCTTTGAGATTATCTCGAGTGTTGACAACGCCGTGATCAATGCAGATGTCCTTTCAACAATGTCAGCGCGCGGACGAAAATGGTTCCTTTTCTACGGTATTTTCATTGCCGTCTTTTTAGTTCGCGGCCTTCTTCCGCTACTCATCATTTATCTCGCAAACCCGAGTATCGGCATTATCGGAGCATTTACTGCGACGTTCAGCGGCGACGAAAACGTCCGTTCTACCATCGAGGCCAGCAAACCGCTCCTCTTGGCTGGCGGCGGCGTCTATCTCGTATTTTTATTTCTGTCATGGCTGTTTATGGAAACGAAAGAGTACGCTTTTTTCATCGAGGAACACATTCACAAAAAACTGTCCATTTGGTTCTACACGGCCGTGTCGGTCGTCTTGCTTGTTATTGTTGCGCTGTCCATCGGTTCCAGGCCAGGCCTTGCGCTTGGCGCGGTCATTGGTTCCACAGCGTTTTTCATTACCAATGGTTTCAAACAAAATGTCGAAGCGCGGGAAAAAGAAGTGATGACTGGCCATCTCAGCGATGTTAGCAAAATCCTCTATCTCGAAATTATTGATTTCACGTTCTCGGTGGACGGCGTTTTGGGCGCGTTTGCTTTTACGCTTTCCGTCCCTCTGATTCTGATCGGGAACGGAATCGGCGCGTTTGTTTTGCGGTACTTAACAGTCCGGGGAATCGAAACGGTCAAGAAATACCGATACCTCAAAAACGGCGCAATGTATTCCATCGCGCTGCTGGGACTCATTATGGTTCTCGAAAGTTTCCATGTCGAGCTGTCAGCGCTTCTGGCGCCGGTCACCACGGTTGCGGTTGTCGGACTCTTTTTCTGGCTTTCGCGCAGGGAAATTCAGATCGAAAACAAGCTAGAAAAAACTCAAATATAGCAGCGAAAGCGCTTTCGCTGCTATGCAATAATTACAACATCTCAGGATTCGCCATATACATCTTGGCGGTTTCTTCTGTTACCTCTTTGACTTCGAAGAGGCGCTTGATGTCTTGATCCATTGTAAACATTCCCTGTTCTGCCGAAGTCTGAATGGTCGTCCGAAGCTGAGCGATTTTGTTTTCGCGGATGAGGTTGCCGACCGCTGGGCTGTTTAAAAGAACTTCTCGCGCTGCAATCCGTCCGCCGGACACCCGAGGAAGAAGCCGTTGCGAAATGACGCCCTTCAAAAACAACGAAAGCTGCATGCGAACCTGGTTTTGTTGATGCGGAGGGAACACGTCAATAATACGGTCCACTGTTTGCGCGGCGTTAAAAGTGTGCAAGGTGGCAAACACAAGATGGCCGGTTTCTGCAAGTGTGATCGTCGAGGCAATGGTTTCGAGATCGCGCATCTCGCCGACAAGAATGACATTGGGATCCTGTCTCACGATGTGTTTTAATCCTTCGGCGAAAGAAAGCATATCGGTGCCATATTGGCGCTGCTTAATGATGCATTTTTTTGGCTTGTAGAGAAATTCGATTGGATCTTCCAGTGTGATGATATTAACAGAACGCTCGTTATTAATACATTCGATCATTGCTGCAAGCGACGTGGATTTTCCGCAGCCGGTCGGGCCGGTAAAGAGGATAAGTCCCTGGTTTGACCGGACAAGATCGTACACAACATCCGGCATCATCAGATCTTCCATTGATGGAATGTCGGCTGCAATGATACGGGCAACCATGCCGGTAACATTTTTTTCCCAATGCAAATTGACGCGAAAGCGCGTTCCTGATTGTATTTCATACCCCGCGTCAAGTTCCCGGTCTTGCACAAATCGGCGCTGTTGCTCCTGCGACAAAACGCTTAAACAAAGAGCCTCGACGTCTTTCGGTTTCAGTTCTCCGATATCGGATTGCGGAATCAACTCTCCGTCAATGCGAAGAATCGGCGGCATATTTGAAGTCAAGTGCAGGTCGGAAGCGCGTTTTGCGACAGCGAGCTCAAAAAGCTGATCGATCGTCATGTGATTGTGTATTTCGTCATAACGTTTTTCAGTGTACCACGGCGCGGCAAATGCGCAATAACGGGAACAAGCGCTCTATTTTCGTTCCGCGGCAACGAGATTGGCGGGTTTGCCCTGCGCAAAAGCAAGGACGTTTTTAACCGTTACGGCATAGATCCGCTCTACAGCTTCGTGCGAATTGAATGCGACATGCGGCGTGATGAGCACACGATCATCGCGCAACAAAAAATGGTTTTCCAAGACCGTGCGCATGGACGTTTCAGAAAATTTTGCAAGCAGCAACTGGCTTTCTTCCTGGACAAGCGCTTCTTCGCCCTCCAAAACGTCAAGCCCGGCAAAACGGACGGTTCCTTTTTGCAGCGCCCGAAAGAGCGCGTTGGTGTCGATCAAACCTCCGCGCGCCGTGTTGATAATAACCACGCCCTTTTTCATCTGCCGGAACCGCACTGCATTCAGCAGATGCCGCGTTGACGGGAGAAGCGGCGCGTGGAGCGTGATGATATCGCTTGTACGGATTAACCGGTCAAGCGACGCTGACATCGCGTTGTTTTTTTTGATCACCGATGCTTTAATGACGGGATCATACGCGAGAACGCGCATGCCAAAACCATTGGCAATGTGAATAACGCGCATGCCGATTTTGCCGCAGCCGACAACGCCGATGGTTTTCCCAGTGAGATCATAGCCACGCAGTTCCCGCGCAGAAAAATTCCCCGCCCGCGTGTGTTCAGCGGCTTCCCGAATCCTGCGCATGACGCCGAGGAGCAAGGCAAAAGTGAATTCCGCTACCGTGTTTTCTCCATATGCAGGAACATTGGCAACGGCAACATCCCGTTTTGCGCAAGCGCGGACATCAATATGGTCGTAGCCCGTGGAACACGTCGCAATCAATTTCAACTTCGGCATTGCGCGCAGAATGTTCTCGCCGACCTTCGAATGAATAAAAACAATCAGTATTTCAATATCTCCAAGGGTTTTTGCATCGCGTTCCCGCAGCGACCTGCGATAGAAGCGGAGAATTGTTTTTGATGCTGGAAAATGTGCGCGAAAATAACGCTCCATCTCCGGCTCTACGTCGAAGACAGCGATATTTATTTTACTTGTTTTCTGTCGTGCCATACGTCGTCAGTATAGCACGTTACGATTGATGTTCTATCAAGAACTACGAACCGGCAAGCGGGCAACCAGGGCTTCTCAACATCCAGGACCAATCAAGAGAGTTGTCAGAACTCCGATCAGTGCTGGAAAATCCTTGGTAGGTGCAGTCGCGGAAAACATTTGCGCCAGTAACTAATAAGGTAATATTTTCTGCCAATCGTTGCGGGAGCGTAGTATAGTCAGTGTCGCCCATTTGCCAAATGGAAAGGATTTTTTCAGCATATGGTCCATCTCCAAATCTAAGCGGTTCACCAATGATAAAGGATTGTTGAAATGACCGTAGTACTTCGTACCGATTGGAAACATAGGCACGGTCACTGTAGAGCAGGCCGTACGCCGAAGATGTTAGCCAATCAGGAATACGTCGGGCCGTACCGTGAGTGATGAAATACCATTCGTGGTTAATAGTGATCGTTTGATTGTCATAATAACCAGATAGGAAACGTTGTCGAAGAACTTTTCGGAGAAACCCCTGGATTTTTGCTAAGGAGTTATTGTGATCAATTATGGAATTGGAGCTCATCACAGCGCGCGTTTCGTCCAAAATATCGCATATACGCGGTGTTCATCTGTCTTGTAAAGTTTGGGTTAAGCGTATACACATGCGTTGCGTCAGCTTCGGATGGTGTATCAACAAGGATGCAATCACCAACTTTGTATCCATACTCGTATGGATACGTCGGAGAACGATAAGTTCCCGCTTGTGCCGAGGCGACAGACAGCGTTCCCAATAGTGTTGCACTGATGAGGATAAGGACGATACGACTGTTCATATGGAGAATGTTAAATATCTCCTCCCAATATACACCAACGGACGAGGGAGACAATTGTGACAGTAACCCGTTCCAAAAGCGTTGAACGAAAACCCCGGGCATAAGCTCGGGGATAGTCCACCCCACACCAAAGGGAAACCCTATCTGCCACAGCGGTATACCCCGCGTTGTGTTCCGTAAAGGCGGGATGAAGCCGTGGTACGGGGTTTACCCACGCACCAAAAAGCCACGAACGTCAGCTGGAGGGATGAATGGTTTTCCACGAGCTTTCGGTGCGGGGTTCCGCACTCCGAAAACCCGAAAGGGCTGAAACCCTGAGCATGAGCTCAGGGAGCGCTTCACATTTCTTCCACATCCTCAGATTTATCGCACTCGCACTCTGGGCATTTGACGCTCGGATGTGCTTCATGTTCGCAACTGTCGCACATATCCATAGGAAACACCTCCAGTCTTTGTTGCTCGGAGAAAGACACTCCAAGTGTACATGGATAGCATAATCACAAGTTCGGAAGGGGTCAACCCACCCACCAATCTCGAGCAAGTATTCAGTATGCCGAGGCAAAGCGCCTGAAAAGATTGGTGGGTGGGTCAACACAACTTGTCCACAAACGTACTCTGTGGCGTAATACCGTGACAGCTGAACACAAACATTGTTCACCAGAAAGGACATAGATAAATAAGGAATATACGAGCGTTCATAATTACGCTATACTACGACAGTAGCTATGAATCCAAAAAAGCAAAAGAAATCATCAGTACATTTCCACGCCTCGGCGCATCCGCCCAAACAACACGTAAAACGGACTTTGTTTTCATGGCGGGGATTTTTTTATTCCCGACGGACATTTGTTCTTGTCACCGTCGCCTTCGTGGCACTGATAAGTTTACTTATCGCATGGCAGAGCGCCAACGCAGCGCGTTTACCGTTTGCACTCAACATTTCACCATCAGTCTCTGCAACAGAAACGCCGGAGATTCGCCTGCAGCCGACACTGCGCGCGCGGATTGCAGCAATTTTCCATCGTGAAAAACCGATAGTCATGAAAGTCGCTCTAACCGATGCGGCAGGAACACAAATAACAGTTCCATTTGACCAGCAAACTGTTACGCTGACGAATGCAACCGCAATCGCTATTCCGAAGCCTGCTGACTTCCACCCGGGCAAGTATCAGGCATCGGTGACAACGCGGCAGGGGAATACCGAACGCACGATAACACAGGATTTTTCGTGGGGCGTGCTTGCCGTCAATGTTCCTTCGGCGACTGTTGAGCCAGGAACGCCGGTTCCTTTGCACCTCGCCGTCCTCGATGACCACGGCGCAATGGTGTGCAATGCGCGCGTGACGGTAACCATGACAACCCCGAATAAACGGACGGTGGTTGCTTCGACAAGCGGAAAGGGGCTGGATGATAATGGTCTCATTCCGATTACCGTCAACCAGGCGTGCAGCAAGAAAGAATACACGGAAGAACCGGATTATGAAACCATCATGCCGACTGCTGAAAGCGGATTGTATCGCTTTCGTATCACAGCGGTAACCCAGCAAGGCGTTCGGCAGCTTGAGGACTCTTTTACCGTCCGACCGGCGCCGACGGTTACCATCGAGCGTTCCAGCTTCCCTACTCGGGTTTTCCCCTCCGCCGCATATCCGGTGGAACTTGTCATTACGCCGCAAAAGGATTTTACCGGCATTGTCCGTGATCGTGTTCCTGCAAGTTTTACGGTGACAGATGTTTCCGGTAGCGGCACAATTGTTCCGCCGCCACTCATGGGCGACAAAGCTCCGACCCCGCAGGACATACAGTGGAACGTTGCGTGGAAAGCAGGCGTGGCGTACACGTTGCGGTATTCTTTTGACGCGCCCGATGCGACACCAGCTTTCTTCCAACTTGGGCCGTTCCAAGTCGGCAACGTGCAGGAACCGCGGCGCTGGCAGCTTGCCATTGACGGCACAGAACAGTTCATCGCGTTTACGGACGGAACAGTTCCTTCGGGCTGGACGTGCATTTCCTGCGCATCCGGCGATCCGTTCTACCAGACTTTTCCCCGCGCAAACACCACCTACGGAGGTACCGGCGGTGCGGCGACGCACACGCACACGATGAGCATGGTGAGCACCACGAACAGCGGCACGTCAACTGTCTCGACCACCGGCGGAACATTGCCGGTCTACGCAGACCTCGGCGATGAGCATTCAGCCATCAGCAGCACGAGCGTCGGGACGGGGACGAATTTACCCGTCTATCAAACACTCAAAGTTATCCAATACAATACCACCGGGAACCCAACGATGATTCCTACGGGGGTCATTGCTATGTTTGATGCGGCACCAACGGGCAGCTGGACGCGGTACACGGCCCAGGACGATGATTTTATCGTTGGTGGAGCGAATGCCACGACAACCGGCGGATCAGCAACGCATACCCACACCTTCTCGGGTACGCTCGATGCCGACGGCAGCGCTGTTGGCGTCGTCGCACGTAGCGGCACAAACTCCTCGCCGGCAGGCGCGAATGTGAGCCACACACATGCCGTGAGTGGAACAACTGCAGCAAGCGATCACATGCCTTCTCACATCGCTTTTCTCATGTATCAGGCAACAGCCGATGTGTCAACACCGCCCGGTATTATCGGAATGTGGACAAATACTCCGCCAGCGGGCTGGACATCGAATGCGGGCGCCGCTGGACGATTCCTTCGAGGAGCTGCTACGTACAGCGTTCCCGCTGCTACGCCCACACATACGCCGAGCAATGCGACGGTCACATCCGGAGCGTCGGCCAACAACACCAACCGTCGCGTAACGACGCCTACCACAACCATTTCCGCGGCAACCCATACGCACAGCACAGTCGTGGGTTTTGGTTCGGCAACTAACCAGCCGCCGTATTTCGATGCGATCGTCGCGAAAAAAGACGCGGCGATCAGCGCAACGATTGCGGGAACGATCTACACGGATGAAGGAACAACCGCCTATAATTGTTCCATAAACAACTTGACAGTGGCGATCCGTGTCAATGGCGCCGGGACGTATTCGGGAACATGTACAGAATCCGGCGGCACGTACAGCATCGGCAGCGTTTCAGTGAGCGCCGGCGATGTGATAACTGTGTTCCTGGACGGTGAAACGGAGAAAGCCGCGACAGTAACACGCGCGACAAACGCAGGCATAAGCGGCCTTGACCTGTACCAAAACCGGCTCATTATTCGCGATGAAGATGGCAGCGCAATGGACAACAGCAATCTTGGTCTGTATGACGGCGACGATGATGCGGATATCCCCTACACGTCAAACAGCAGCGCGCTTTCCGTCTCCTCGGGCACGGAACTGCACGTGTGGACTGGCAAAACATTCATACCCGGCGGCACGGTGACAACCGCTGCGTCATCCTCTGCCTCGGGACAGGGCGGCGACGTGCACATTGCCGCTTCCTCCACGCTCTCCATGGGCACCAACGCGCTCTCCGTCGGCGGCGATTACAACAACGCGGGAACATTCTCCAAATCCACCGGCCACACGACAACGTTCACGGCAACGGCAACAGGATTTTCCATCACGCCAGGAACGGGCAATTTTGATTCGCTCACGTTCAACGGATCCGGAGGAGGATGGTCGCCGACAGCCGCGCTTGCTGTGGATGTTGACTTGACCATGACCGCAGGAACATTGTCCGGCACGCAGAATATCACCGTGACCGGAGCCGTGGTCGGTACGGACGGAGGGTTTAGTCTTACCGGTGGAACGCTTGAACAACGGGCCGGTTTAGCAAAAAACTTTGGCACCTCGTCCAATCCGACCGCGTGGAGTTTTAACAACCTGACGTTTTCCAACTCCAATCCTGCCGGCTCCGGCACTACCCACACCACACAGTCCGGCGGCAGCGGTACCATCACGGTTGCCGGCACGCTCACGATCGGCAAAGCAGGCGACAGCGCCGGCACGACGCTGGATCTCTCGAGTCGTACGTGGATATTTACCGGTACATCACCAATATCCGTCACGAGTTCTCCGGCAGCAACGCTGACGATCAACACATCCACCATCCGATTTGCGGGAACATCAGCACTGACCGTTCCCTTGTCATATTCATACTACAACCTGGAGCTGCGGCCCAACGGATCGGGCGGCCCAAACTACACGCTTGGTTCCGGCGCAAGCCAAATATTGACGGTTGCAAGTTCGCTGACGATTGGCGATGGAACAAATGCGGTAACGGTAAAGGCCGACACGTATAATCCAGCAACGAATGTCGCTGGCAACGTGACGATCAATGCGAACGCAACATACACCAAAGGCACCGGCACCTGGACGTTCAACGGCACCGCGGCCGCAACGTACACCGATAGTACAACAACACCGCAGAACCTCGGTTCTGTTGCTACCAACAAAACAGACACCGTTGCGCCGTCCACAAACAACAAAGTGACGCTTGCCTCATCTGCGACCTTCGATACGCTTACCATTGACGGCACAAGTGGCCAGGCAGACACGCTCAGCCTCGGCTCCTCCGGCTACACCCTGAAGCTTGCCAATGCCGGCTCCACCGCCAACGTCCTCACGATCAGCGGCACACTGACAGTTGGCACATCCACAGTGCAGTTTGCTGCAACAAACTCGGCCGGCAACATCAACGTCAATACCCTTGCGTACAGTTCCTTGCGCATCTCTGGCGCAGACATGCATGTGCTCATCGGCAATCTTAGCGGCGCAAACGCAATCACTGGCAACATAACGATTGACAGCGGCGCAACACTCGACGTTGTTGCAGATACTGACTACGCCATGGCAGTCGCCGGTAACTGGTCCAACAATGGCACGTTTCGTCCGCGCTCCGGCAACGTGACGTTCAACGGATCATCCGGCCAAACAATTACCTCGGGTGGGAGCGCGTTTGCGAATCTCACGATAACGAACACGGGAACAGCCGGTACAACGAACGATGATGTTGTTCCCGCAGACGATATCACGATCAATAACGGCCTAACCGTGACGTCGGGACAACTCAAGCTTTCCACGAACAATCCGAATGTTGCCATTGCTGGCGATGTGTCCATTGGCGCATCCGGCATTCTCACCAAGGGCGCCGGCACCTTCACGTTCAACGGCATGTCCGCAGCAACGTATACAGACAATACCTCGTCTAAACAAAATCTCGGTATCGTTTCCATCAACAAAACGGACACCGTTGCTCCTTCCACAAACAACAAAGTGACGCTTGCCTCATCTGCGATCTTCGATACGCTTTCCATCGACGGCACAAGTGGCCAGGCTGACACGCTCAACCTCGGCTCCTCCGGCTACACCCTGAAGCTTGCCAATGCCGGCTCCACCGCCAACGTCCTCACGATCAGCGGAACGCTCACCGCGGGAACGTCAACAGTGGAATTTGCGTCAACGAATACATCCGGTACTGTCACTGTTCCCGCGCTGACATACAGTTCACTCACGTTTTCGGGCAATGAAACATATGCTGCGGCTGGCGATATGACGGTTTCCGGCACACTGACAATGAGCGATGGAACGTTTGTTGCGCCGAGCGGCACGTTGTCGCTTGGCGGCAGCTTTGCCAACAATAGCGGCTTCAACGCGAATGGCGGGACGGCAGCACTGACCGCGTCTTCGGGAACAAAAACAATCACTATGGCAAGCGGATCGTTTGCCAATCTCTCATTGACTGGCGGCGCAACATGGTCATTGTCGAGTAACATCACTGCCACAGGCACGGTCTCTATCACAAGCGGAACACTATCACAAGGCGCAAAAAGCATCACGGCAGGAGCGCTCACTGTGAATGGCGGTACATTTTCTGGCGGCTCCGGAGCATTTGATGTCAATGGCGCATTGACCATTTCCTCCGGGACGATGACCGCGCCAAGCGGCGATACGACAGTCTCAGGAAACTTTATCCACTCTGGCGGAACATTCTCGCACAATACCGGCACGATCGTTCTCGACGGCGGCGATCAAACTCTCAGTGGTGGCACCACGTTTTACAGCCTGAAAAAAACCGGCTCAACTGCGCGCACGCTGACGTTTCCAGCATCAACGACGCAAACCGTTGTCGGCACTCTGACGCTGAAAGGCGCAAACGATGCTTTTCTCTCGCTCCGTTCTTCGGTAAGCGGAACGCAGTGGAAGATTGACCCGCAGGGAACGCGTTCCATTGAATATCTTGATGTGCGGGACAGTTACAATGTGCACACAACAGTCCTGTCTACCTCTGGCATGCACGTGACGGATGGCGGCAACAATACCGGCTGGGCGTTTCCGCCACATGCGCCGACTAACCTTGCCGGCGCGCCGCTTTCCAGCACTAAAATTCTTTGGACATGGACAGACACAAGCGACAATGAAACTGGCTTTTCCCTTCTTGCTTCTGATGGCACGGTTGCTGTCACTATCACAACGTCGAATACGACAAGCGTCATCGAAACGGGACTGACGCGCGGCCTCAAATACACGCGCCAGGTCGTTGCGTACAGTGACAATGGCGACAGTGAACCGAGCGCTTCGGCGTCCGCGACAACCAATGCGTCCTCGCCGACGATCCCGCAACTTGAGCAGCCGGGCAAGAACGCGCTCCTCAATACTCTGATGCCGTCATTTTCTTTCACGCGCAGCAGCGATGACGACGATGGCATGGGCACGTATGCCTTGTTACTCAATGAAGGAGGCACAAATCCCAAGACGGTTTCGTTGTCGGAAGCAAAGGCTGACAGAGCAACGACATTGCCGTTGGTTGAGGTTCGCGCAACGGCAACGATCATCACAGCGATGCTGACGGACAAAACGTTGCTGAAAGAAGGCGCGAATACATGGAAAGTCCGCGCAATCGATACTGCGGACAATGCAACAGTGTCGGCACAGCGATCGTTTGCCATTGACGTGACAAAACCCGTGCTTGACGCGTTTTCCGTGGACGGCGCAACGGTCTCTGAGGGCGTATCAACAACCACACTTCAACAGCCAACGCTCCGGCTCACAGCGAAGGATAACCATGATCTGGCGAAAATCACGCTCCGATTCAACCGAAGAAAGTTTTTTCTTGGCGAAGAGATTGGCGCAGTTACCGAAAGGACCGATCAATTGACCGCGCGTGGCAAGGAAGCATCGCTTGTCGATACGCTTACCGCTCCGCTTCCCTATGGACGGTACCGAATTGCGATCGTTGTGGCTGATACTGCCGGAAACCAAAGCACTGCCGAACGGCTCGTTGACATTCAGACCGAGGAAAAAGCCGCGCAAAAGCCGGAAAGTCTGGCAGAAGAGCGCGAGAAGGCAATTGAAGAAGGAAAAACGCCGACAAAAATTCCAAGTGATCTGACGCTACCGGAGCTACAAAAACATGCAAAAGAACGGCGCGAAAAGGAGGCTTCTAGCCTCACGGCGTTTTTACAGCGCGTGATTCCCCATGGGCCGCTCGAGCAGTTCAATCTCCGTATTGGAGGGTTCTTCACTACGCTGCAAACGCAGTCACTGGCATTGTTCCGCGCGGCGCAAACAACACTCGCATCAGCATTTGGCTTTGGCAGAGAGGAGCTGGCGCGGCTGCAAACGTTGCTCCATCGCCCATCCTGCATTGGCGCATGCCGAAGCCAGGAACAGATGACGCAAACCTCGCTGCTTGCGTCGTCATTCAACCGCGTGATTCCCCGCATCGCGGCCCAGACAATTATCGCGATCCAAACCACACGCGACCAATCGCTTGCAATCCTCACCCGGGCGCGGAAACACCGGTCCGAGCTTGCGGTACGAAGCGAAACAACCTTGGCCAACGGACTCGCTCCGGTTGCGCGGGCGACGCACTGGCTTGGCGTTGGCGCTCGTGTTGCGCTTGATGGTATCCGGGGACGCTATGAAGAGCAAGTGCGTATTTCCGATGTGGCCATTGGCAATCTCACGCCAACGAGCGCCGTGATTTCTTGGAAAACAAACCGAGTGAGCAGAGGGAAGATCAACTATGGAGCTTCGATCAGTTATGGTAAAGAAGAGCGCGTTGACGATTACACCGCTGAGCACAATGTTACGTTACGGAATCTTACGCCGGGCCAGACATACTACTTTGAAGTATTAGCCACCGACCTAGCCGGCGAGGACACTTTTGACGCCTACTACGGCTTTTCCACGCCTTCAGAATAGCAAGCCCTGTTCGAATTTTCGTTGATCGCGTATACTTCTCTTATTGCTCT
>CAYINT010000028.1:0-12207 GCA_964364875.1 uncultured Gammaproteobacteria bacterium
GACCACGATTCCAGTGTACCAGAAAAGTCGGGTTTTGTTTTAACATGGCTATAGTGAGGTGGCAGAGCATGAACGGTTCTCGCAACCATCTGCCTCATACCATTTACTACAACTTCAGCGTGAAGGGTTTCTTTGTTCTCGGCGTGAAGGTAGAAATACATAGTATCGGTTGACGAAACGATTCCGCCGATCGAAATTGTTTCGGGAAATGTTAAAACGAAAATAGAAATATATAGAAATATTTCTATATATTTTTTGAAAACAATTCTTCTCAAGCTTCCCTTATAGGCCTTGGGAACGAACCGTTTCGTATGGTATACTGATTCAACACTATGGCAAACCCTGTTCTTCTGCACCAGCGAAGAAAGCTCCTGCCCCGACTTTCCGATTATGCCAAGTACCGGCTCCTGGAAATGTTGCCGGGTATTTTAGTATGGACGACGTTTGCCGTTGCGCTATGGCTGTGTTTCTTCCGTCCGCTCTGGGCAATTGCCTTTATCATGGTGTTTGACCTGTATTGGCTGGTCAGGGTGTTCTATCTTTTGATGTATCTTCTCATGGCGTACCAGCGGTTACAGCAAAGCCTGAAGGTACATTGGCTTGAAAGGTGCAGGCAGCTTCCAGGATGGGAGAATTTGTACCATATAATTTTTTTGCCGACTGCCGGAGAGACCTTTGAAGTGCTCAAAACATCCCTCTTTGCGCTGCAGCATGCCGAGTATCCAAAGGACCGCATGCTCGTGGTGCTTGCAACCGAAGGCCGGTTTGCCGATCAGGTTCGTCCGATTGCCGAAAGGCTTCGCGCCGAGTTCGGTCATGTGTTTCGGCAGTTTCTTGTGACGGAACATCCAGACAACATTCCGGGCGAGGTCAAAGGCAAGGGTTCCAATATTGCGTGGGCGGGCAGGAAGGCAAAAGAATGGGTTGACCGGGAACTTCGCGTATCGTACGAGAACATACTCGTTTCTTCCTTTGACGTGGACACACAGGCCCACCCGCAATACTTCAGCTATTTAACGTGCGTGTTTCTCTCCACACCAAACAGAACACATGCGAGCTATCAACCGGTTCCGCTGTTCAATAATAATATCTGGCAGTCGCCGGCTCTTATGCGGGTTGCGTCGAATGCAACAACGTTTTGGCTTATGACCGAGCAGATACGTCCGGAACGCTTGTTCACTTTTTCGTCGCACAGTATGAGTTTTCAAACGCTCGTTGATGTCGGTTTTTGGCAGAGCGATATCGTGACGGAAGATTCGCGCATATTTCTCCAGGGATTACTGCGGTATGACGGCGATTACCGCGTTATTCCGATGTATATCCCGGTGTCCATGGATACGGTCATGGCGCACAGCCTGTGGCGCAGCTTCGTGAATCTCTATAAACAACAGCGGAGGTGGGCATATGGCGTGGAAAACTTTCCGTACATGGCATGGAATTTTGCGCGTAACCCGCTTATTCCTTTGCGCACGAAGCTTCGCTATATTTGGAACCAGCTTGAAGGGGTCTATTCCTGGGCTACGGCGCCAATTCTCATTTTTTTGTTTGGGCAACTTCCGCTGCGCGTCAGCGGAGACAAGCTTGGCAACTCTATCTTTGCGCAAAACGCGCCCAGCCTTTTGCAATGGCTTTTGACATTTGCAATGGTCGGTCTTATTGTTTCAGCGATACTTTCCACAACACTCCTCCCGCCGCGGCCGCACGGCCAGCCACGCGTTAAAATCCTGGTGATTATTCTGCAGTGGATTTTGTTTCCCGTGAGCATGATAATTTTTGGCTCAATTCCAGCAACGGATGCGCAAACACGCCTCATGCTTGGAAAATATCTTGGTTTTTACGTTACCGAGAAGGCGCGTACGTAATGCACATATGATGCAAGCATTGCTTCAACGGGAACAAAAAGCATGCGTCCAATTGTTTCGCGCATCCCGCGCTTTCTCGCTTCCTGCAGTGCCAAATAGCGTTACAGAAGAAAAAATTTCGCTGTGGAATGATCTTGGCCTTGATCTGCACTATGTTCCGAAGTTTGAAATAAGCGAGAGATGTGAGGTTCCAGAATGGTACGAACTCCCGCACAAACAGATCTATCGTGAAATGACGGCTGGAAAGGTTTCCACAGAAGCCGTGCATTTGCCTGGACGCTGGCTGCTTATTGAACGCTTTTCCAAGCCGCACAATTCTCGGCTGTGGTTGAGCAAACAGGAACTCGGCTGGCTTGGAAGCCATGCACGAAGGGCTCTTGCGCTAGGCAGTCACCCGACCTTCCGCAACGATCCGCTTCAGGCTGTATTGGCGCAACGCGGATGGAAAGGACGAACATGTTTGTCGTTTCTTGATATCCAATCGCTGAGGACGCAGGCCGCAGCAGTGTTCTGCGTTGATGCAACGCGCCTTCGTCTTCCAAAGTTTGCCGAGTACAATTTTCTTGGCAACGTGTGGTATCCGGAGTGGAAGACAACAAATACTTGGGAATGGCTTGATGACCGGCGCGGCCATCGCCAGAGGCTTGTTTCAGGTTCCCGCTCGGTCGGCATTGTCGGCTGGGATCCGGAAGAGCACTGGAGCGCTCGCCTCCTGTTTCGCTTTGTCGTGGAAGCATGATTCGCAACCTCGCAGTTTCAGGACCAGAAGAACTCTTGCGTCAGGAGCGGTATCCTGTCTGGTTTTTTACGAATGAGCACATTGCCCATGTTTGGAACACTCTGCCGGAAAATCCAAAGTCTGCCATGTTTGGAGTCGCAGGGGCAGGGGATTGGGCGCTCAACGCCGCAGCTTCCGGAAAGACGGGAACGTTCCATCTCGTTGATAACCGGCCGCTTGCCTTAATCACTCTAGAAATCAAGTTCGCTTTTCTGCGGCTCTTTGATCGGGAACAGTTTCGTTTTGTTGTCCAGAAGCCGGGCGCACTGCCTGCTGACACCCTAGAACGTCTTGCCAATCTTGTTTCTCAACCAACGCTTGCGGTATTCACAGCGCTTGTCCAGCAGTATCGCGGCTGGAATAGGCTGTTTCGAGTCCGAAAACTCTGGTACCCCGAAAGCTGGCATGCCTTGCGGCAGGATAATTGCCTTGCCTATTTGCATTCCGATAAAGCGTATGCACGCGCAGGCCTCGCCGTGGACAGGATGATCCTCGAATACGGTTCAATCCAGCATGTTCTCGCATCGGCCGGACACAAATCTTTCGGGCTTATGTATTGTTCCAACCTTCTCGACAGCAAGCGCTACGTCCCTGAGCCGCGACAACTGCTGATCAATGTCCGCGACGCGCTTGCCGAGCACGGAACGCTTCTCTGTATGACGCAGCATGCCCCAAAGAAACTCCAATGCCTTGCGGAAAGCCTTGGGTTCCAGCTTGTCCTCCTTGAGCATCACCCGTTCCGCTTGCTGCAATCACTGCGCGGGTTGTATCAGTATTCCATACTCGCATTTCAAGCTTAGCCGAGAACGGACCCGGCGCGTTTTCGGTAGCCGTGAAAAAATGCTGCGCCGTCAGCCGGATTTTTCCCTTCAATGTGCACCAGTTCCAGTGCAAGAATATTGCCATCGCCGCAGGTCACGCCAAGCATGCGCAGTCGTTCGATTACTACAAGCGTCCCCGGTTTATCCTGTGAGCGTTCCCCGGCGAGAGAAGCGCGAAGCACGTTGATCCGCTTGCCGTTGAGCGCTGTCCACGCAACCGGTTCTGGATTGAATGCGCGAACTGTACGCTCCAAAACCTGCGCCGTTTCTTTCCAGGCCAATCGTGCATCGTTTTTTGTGAAGAGCGTGGTCAACGTTGCATTGGCAATATCTTGCGGTTGCGCAGAAGCGGTTCCATCAAGCACGCTTGGCAGGGTGTGGATAAGCAGGTGTGCGCCAACCGGCGCGAGCCGCTGAAACAGCTCGCCCGCTGTTTCCGTTCCCGCAAGCGGAATACGTTGTTGCGCAACGATGGGACCTGTATCCAATCCCTCATCAAGCCTCATGATTGTGACGCCGGTTTCTGTGTCGCCGGCAAGGATTGCCGACTGAATCGGACTTGCCCCGCGGTGGCGCGGCAGAAGCGAAGCGTGGATATTTAAAAATCCGTGGTCAGGTACAGTAAGCATCGGCGCCCGAAGAATTTTTCCGTATGCGACGATAACGCCAACGATAAACGAACCAAATTCCTTCAGGCTCGCAAGGAATTGTTCATCAAGTTTTTTGGGTTGCAGAACAGGCACGTGATGCTGCTGCGCCGCGCGCTTGACCGGGGATTCTTCCACGTCGCGGTGGCGGCCCACAGGTTTATCGGGCTGCGTGACGCAGACAAGGTCATATCCCGCTGCAAGAAGCGCTTCAAAAGCAGAAACTGCAAATGCGGGCGTGCCCAGGAAGAGAATGCGATATGGAATGTTGTTCATAGCAATTTATGAGGAACCAAGCGCAATACCAAGTGATGCGGCTTTCTCCGCGCCCGTGGTCAAACGCGTACACCGATCGATGTAGAGTGTGCCCTGAAGGTGGTCATACTCGTGCTGAATCACGCGGGCGAGCAACCCCTTGGCTTCAATAGCATAGGGCTCGCCGCGCTGGTCACATGCGCGCAGCGTCAGTGACTGCGCGCGGGGAACGACTCCATAGATCATTGCCAAGGAAAGGCATCCTTCTTCATCGTCTTCCATGTCTTTGCTTATATGCTCCAGCCGGGGATTGGCCATGACAAGCGGGCCGTCTTTCGTTTCAATCACGGCAAGCTGCATGTCCAGTCCGATTTGCGTTGCCGCGAGGCCGATGCCGCGGTAGCGGCGCATAGCCGCAATCATGTCGTCCACGAGGTGGCCAAGAGCGCGCGTACCGAAATGCGTAACCGGCGCGGCAGGCTTTCGCAGTGTTGCATGGGGATAGTCGAGAATCGTGCGGTTGCTCATAGGAGAAGCGATTCAGGATCCGGATCAAGCAGCCAGTGGTCCGGCAGGGTTTGCAGAAACCTCTGCAGTGTAGCAAGCTGACCATGCCCGGGCAAGAGACGTACAATCATGCCAATTGATTGGTTTTTTCCCAGCAACGGGCCCTCAATACGGAAATCCTTGGACAAACATGCTGAGTGAAACTTCTTGGTCAGCGCTGCCGCTTCTTCGCGAAGCGCGTCGGGCTTTCCTTTGCCTCGGAGCAAGACGATGTGCGCAGCCGGAGGAAGCAACAGCTGTCTCCGAATCGCAAGCTCTGGTGTATACAATGTTTCGTAGGCATGCCGTTCTAGCGCGCGTACGACGTCATGATCGGGGTTGTAGGTCTGAAACGCAACCGTTGCTGTTGGTAAGCTGAGTTGGATAACGCGTTCAGAAAGCTGAAGAGCGTGTTCCTGCGCTCGATAGTCCGGCTGATGAAACAGCTGGTCCAGAGCAACAAAGATGATGGTCGAGAATTCTGGAAGGTTGGAAACGGTAAGTATTTTTTCTGTCGCAACGACGAGATCGGGCCTCTCTTTGACATCAAAACTTTCTGCATCAATCCGTGTAGTCGCGCGATCCGGAAACGCCGTTTTGCAAAAGTGTTCCACCTGCTCGCAACCAATGCCTGAGCTTTTTAGTGAAGTCCCATGGCAGGCAGGGCAAACAAGTTGGGCCGTCGTCTGTGTCCTGCATCGGTGGCACGCATAGTGTCCGCTGGCATGAAGCACGAGTGACGCGCCGCAGGTTGGACAGACAAAAGACCACGAGCAGTCCAAACACCGCAGAATTCGCGCTGAACCCTTGCGATTAAGAAAGAGCAGCGCCGGTCCATGGTGTGCTCTGAGATGCGCAACCATGCGGTCGGCAAGCGGCGAGAAATTTCCGGATGCGCGCTCATGAGAAAGATTAACCACGAGCCTTGCGCGCCGTTCCCGCGGAGATGGAAAGATATGGACGCCATGGTGTTGCGCAAGCGCCAGGGAAGGAACCGCATCCGTCGTGAGCAGCCGCGCCCCATGCAACTGCGCAAGGAAGGCTGCAACGGCTCTCGCATGATAGCGCGGATTTTGGCCGCTTTGCCGATGGCTGGGATCAGTTTCCGTGTCCAAACAGACATACCGGAGATTGCTTGCGGGAGCCATGAGCCCCCGTTTTGTCGTCAGTAGGATTGCGTGAGGCCTGGTCCCCGCGCTTTGCCACGCAGTCCAGTACGCTGAAACTCCGTCGTCTGGGTCGAGAACAACCGTGCGGTCGGAAAATCGCTTGGTCAGGGCCGCTGCGAGTTCCCGTAATCGAAATACGGTTGGAACAATCAGGAGCATTTGTCCGTCGGCAATCCTTGTTGCTGCGAGTAGCCACAGCGCAATGGATTCTGATCGCGTTGCCGTTGGAAGGAAAACTGTTGTTGCCTGTCCATGCATTGATTCATCAAGCATAGCATCAAGAGCTTTTTGCCCGCTTGCCCCAATCGTGCAACGTTCTGTGCGTTGTGAAAGATCAGCCGATGCTTGCTTCACCGTTCTTTTTGGTCGGCTTGGAAGAAAACTGTATAACGCGTGGCTTAGGGAAACCGCATACGTCTGCGCAACAAACTCCGCGCAGCGCAGTTGCCGCGCAGTCAAAGCGGGAATAGACAGCACCTCGGCTATGTCGCGAATCTTGGAAGCGGGAATCATTGCCGCCGGGTTCCAACGGTACACAAGAGCGTCAACCGTCCTCCGGCGAAACGGAACGCTGACCCATGTGCCCGGTTTTGGCGCTGTTCCCGAATGTGTATCCTGTATTCGGTACGTCAGCGGACCCACTGAGCGGGGAAGTCGGAGGATGGGCAGTACGTCAATCAACATACCCACAGCATACCATTGCCGAAAAAAACAGGCTGGGGATGCTCGTCGCCGTCATATCTGCTACCGTACTGTTTCCGATACTTCCAGCGTCAGCGGTTCCCCAAGCGGGAGAATCTCAAGAGAGCGTTCGTTTGTCGCGATAACGTTCTTCCACTTGAAACCGAGCCGTTCAAACGTCTCGTGCGATGGAATGGGCCGTTTTGCGCCGTTTGACACAAAGTAGACCGATCGGTTGCCCGGGGCCGTCACGAGTTCGCCGTCGCGGAAAAAGATTGGATCGCCGAGCGGATACTGATCAAATTCCTCTTGGCTGACGCGAACCGCTTTCTGGCCCGAGAATCGGGAAAGCAGGATTTCCTTTGAGTATATTGCATGCCGAACTCCGTCTTCCACATACGCGATTCCTCCATTGGCTGCGGACTGCAGCAATGCGCCGGCAGAATACGCGCTTGCCAGCGTAATCGGAACGCCATCGGGATATGCCGCCAGGTCCGCATCATTGCCGGCGATGACTTCTTCGGGGTTAAATCCGAGCGTGCGGAATACTTCAGGAGAAACAATGCGACGCCTTGCTCCGTCAACAATGAGAAAGATCGTACCCGACGGGGAACGCACGAGGCTGAAGTTCGAGAACACGATCGCGGGTCCTTCAGTATACATGCTGAGTTCCGCGGCATTGGTCGGCAGCGCTTTTGCCGGATCGTAACTGCTCACAACGACATTGAGCGAACTAAATTTCCGCTTCTGGCCGTTTTCGATGAGATAATATTCCTTTGCAGCAGGATCATACAGCAGCGAACCGTCAGGAAAACGGCGGAAAAACCAGTCGTTCCAGAGGCGGACAAAGTTTTCATTGCCTTGTAGATGCGGCGTATAGGTGTACAGCACAGCGGTTGCCTTGTTGACGGGTGTCACTGTTTGGCCGTCGACGGTTTTTGCAATGCCCGGCCCCCAGCCGCTGATCGTCATACCTTTTGTCTCAAGATCCGCGAGGTAGCTTTCACGGATCCGCTTTGCAGTCCAGTTGACTTGGTTGTAAAAGCCTCTGTATTTTTTTAACGCAGGGTCGTCTTTACTGCATGAGTCGCACACGCCAAATCCCGTTGCCCAGGTCATCTGGTTGTTTGATGGGTTTTTCGCCGTCACCAGGCTTTGTTCTTTTTGCAGAATAACGATGAGGACCTTCGGGCTCATTCGGTAGTAGGACGCTGCCCCTGCGAGAATTTCTGCAGAGCTGCGCTGTCCATTGTTTGGCGTATCAAATTTTGCATTGGCGATTGCGCCGCCGCGAATCTGAAGAAAGCCCTGAATTCCCGCGCGGGACATGGACGCGGAATCGACGAGGTCAGTGTCGGAGAGGAGGTAATTGGGATTAAATCCAAGAACCGCCTGAGGCGCAAGAAGCGCGGAAATCAGGAAGATTGCAAGGCAAGAACGAAAATGGCGTAGGAGATGTGTATTGCTCATGCGCAATCTGCAGTATACCAAAGTCTGTGGTATACTACAAGCAAACGGAAGTGAGGAATTTTTGTGACACCAACCGGCTTGCAATGCCGAAACAACAGCATTTTCTTGGTATAAAAATTGATGATGTAACATACGATGAGGCGCTTCTGCAAACCGCCGCTTTTTTGCGTTCCACAAGCCTGCATCAAATCGTCACGGTCGGCCCGGAGTTTCTTCTCGAATCTCGTGGCAACGCTCGATTTGCCGACGTACTCAATCATGCCGACCTTTCGGTTCCCGACGGAATAGGATTACTGATCATTGGGCGGTTGATTGGGAAAAAACTCCGACAGCGCATTACAGGCATTGATCTGACGATGGTACTTGCGCGTCAAGCGGACGAACAAGGAAAATCACTTTTTCTTCTAGGCGGAAATCCTGGCGTTGCCGAAAGCGCTGCATGTGCGCTACACGCACGGTTTCCGACGCTCCACATCGCGGGAACAGCAACGTTTCCGATGTTCTCGCGGGATGCATGGAACAACTTATCCGAGAATAAAGACATTATCGCAGAATCCGAACGTATGCTGGAAACTATCGCAAAGACACAGCCAGACATCCTGCTGGTCGCGTTTGGCGCGCCGCAGCAGGATATATGGATTGACGCATTTCGTCAACGCATGCCGAGCGTGCACATTGCCATGGGCGTTGGCGGGACGTTTGATGTTCTTGCTGGAAACCTCCGTCGGGCGCCGGCAACGTTTCAAAAACTCGGAATTGAATGGCTTTGGCGTTTGTTCTTGCAGCCAAAAAGAATCTGGCGTATCCTGAGAGCAACGATAGTGTTTCCCGTCACCCTGTTTATTGAACAGAGCAAAAATCAAAAAACATAGCGTTGGTTTCTTATTGTGATTTCTTCTTTCGCTTTCATGAGTGTCCGCGTCCGCATTGCTCCAAGCCCCACCGGCAGCATCCATATTGGTCTCGCGCGCACCGCGCTGTATAATGCGCTCTATGCGCGGAAACATGAGGGTACGTTTGTGTTACGCGTCGAGGACACCGACGAAAAACGCAACATGGAAAGCTCCGAACAGCAAATTTATGATGGACTTCGCTGGCTTGGCATCAACTGGGATGAAGGGCCCGACAAGGGAGGGGACTATGGCCCGTATCGTCAATCAGAACGCAAAACACTCTACCGAAAATACTTAGAGCAGCTTGTCGGCGAAAACAAAATCTACCCGTGTTACTGTACGCGCGAAGAACTTGAACGCGAGCGGAACGAACAGCAAAAGCATGGTTTGCCGCCCATATATTCTGGCCGCTGCCGCACAGCAAACGCAGAACGCATTGACGCGTGGAAACGCGAAGGAAGGGAACCGATTCTGCGTTTTGCGACACATGGCGAGCGTCTTACCTTTGACGATCTTGTGCGCGGGCGCATAGAGTTTCATGCGGAATATATCGGTGATTTTAGTGTTGCCCGAGATCTGGATCATCCGCTGTATAACTTTGCTGTTGTCATTGATGACACCTTGATGCAAATATCTCACGTGATCCGCGGGGAAGAGCATCTTTCCAACACACCAAAGCAAATGCTGCTGCTTCAGGCAATTGGCGCTTCGATTCCTGTCTATGCGCACTTGCCATTGCTTCTCGGAACCGACCGAAAGAAGCTTTCTAAACGAGATGACGCTGTCTCCGTTGGTGAATATCGAGAGCAAGGATTTTTGCCGGAAGCGCTTTTGAATTTCCTTGCGCTTCTTGGGTGGCACCCGAAAGATGACCGGGAACGGTTTACGTTTGATGAACTTGTTGAGGTGTTTCGACTCGAAGATGTGCAAAAGGCCGGCGCAATTGTTGACAGGAAAAAACTCGAAAGCATCAACGCGCAATACATCCGTTCCATGCCGCCGCGCGAGGTCATCCAGAGGGCAGGGGAGGCTTTGACGACGTACGAGAACGCCATTGGCCGTGATACCCTCATAAGGGCTGTCGCGCTTGTCCACGACCGTCTTGTGACCATACGCGAGCTTCCTGAGGCCTTGCGGTTCCTGTTTCCGCCAAATGAGTACCCCCCCGAACTTTTGGTGCCGCAAAAGGGGAGTCTTAAACGGACAAAAGACGTTCTTGGCAAGCTTCGGGAATATTTCGGTTCCATGATGGAAGAAGCCATGCCGGGCGAGGGGGAATTGAAAGAGCAAACGCTTGCATGGATACGGAAAATCGGTTCAACAAATATGGAAACGTTGTGGCCGCTTCGCGTTGCGCTGACCGGACAGAAAAACTCACCCGAAGTGTTTGGCATTGCAAGTTTGCTCATGCAAAAAGACATTACCAATAGGATCAACACGGCAATCCAGAAAATAGCCAACCTTGTCTAAATTTCGAAAAAGCGGTATACTGACAGAGTTGCTATGACACAAAACGGCAAACGTCCTACACGCGCCTTCGCGTACTGCTTAGCAGTGATCTTGATCACCGGCGGGTTTTTTGCTGTTCCAAAGTTGTTGTATGCCGAAGGTGAAGACACGACGGCAGCAGTGGATATTTCTGATCTGCAAAACCAGATCAACGATAAACAAAGCAAGGTCCAGGAACTCGAACGCCAACAAAAACTTTACGAGCAGACCATCACCCAAAAACAACAAGAGGAGCTGAATTTGCAAAATCAGATTGACGTGCTTGATGCGCAAATTGGACACACGGCCACCGATATCAAAAAATTGGAATTACAAATTCAGTCGCTGGAGCTTCAGGTGCAGGAACTCGATGCAGAGATCGACGAGAAACAACAAGATATTGACAAACAAAAGACACAGCTTGCAGAGCTTTTGCGCCTCCTCAACCGATACGACCGAAGAACGCTTCTCGAAATCTCGCTTGCCAATGATTCTTTGTCGAAGTTCTTCAACCAGCTGAAGTACTTGCAGACCGTTGAAAGCCAGGCGAAGAAGTCACTCGACGCAATTCAGGGCATGAAAGCTCAGCTTGAACAACAACAGGCAAAGAAACAGGAAGCAAAACAGTCAAGCGAGGAAAAGAAACAACAAAAGGAAAACGAGAAGAGCGGGCTGACCAGCCAGCAGGACTATCGAGCAAAACTTCTTGATGAAACGCAGAATACCGAAGAGCAATTCACGCAACTGCTCAATCAAGCGAAGCAAGAACAAGACACCGCGAATGCTGATCTGCAATTGCTTGAGCAGCAGGTGCGTGAACGTCTACAGGGCAAGCAAGAGGTTTTACAGGCGCCAAGCCAGCTACTGTGGCCGATCGATTCGAGAACCATTACGTCGTATTTCCATGATCCCAATTATGTCTTTCGCAAATTATTCGAACATCCAGCAATTGACATTGCTACGCAGCAGGGCACACCGCTGAAAGCAGCGGCATCAGGAATTGTTGTGCGGGCAAAGAATGCGGGGTTTGGGTACAGTTATATTGCTATTGCCCATGGAAACGACCTCATGACCGTATACGGCCATGTAAGCAAAATTTCCGTGGTGGAAAACGATTTTGTCGCGCAGGGCCAGATTATTGGCTATAGCGGCGGTACGCCGGGGACGCCGGGTGCGGGAAGACTGACAACTGGCGCGCACCTTCACCTCGAGGTGCGTTCTGGCGGCATTCCGCAGAACCCGTTGAATTATCTGCAGTAGAGCCCAAAAGAAATGTTGGTTCGGCCGTACGAACATTTCGGAAGCTTGGCATGACAATCAACAAAAAAATCGGGAACAGATTATTGGAAGGCACCCTGATAATTACAGGAAATACTTTTTGTCACGTTACGCATTCTCATGGCAAACATTTAGAAAACTCCAAAGCAAGGAATACCATCGTGGTATTGGAAAAGCGCCCGTGATTGCTTACAGTGTATGTTTTGCGAAAAACTCCATGATGCAAGAATACCCCTTGCAATAACAACGTTATCAAAAAAGAAAAAAATTTCTTTTGTTGCTGAAGAGGGGATTGGACAAGATATTCAGCGTCGTTGTG
>CAYINT010000029.1:0-12181 GCA_964364875.1 uncultured Gammaproteobacteria bacterium
ACCACGATTCCAGTGTACCAGAAAAGTCGGGTTTTGTTTTAACATGGCTATAACACCTAGCGCTGACAGTTGAGCCGGTAAGGGATCCCCGTCGCAGCGCACGACAGATCGAACGTTCTCTCGGGATAGGTGGGCGGGTCAACTCAACCGTTCTACAGAGTCGCCGC
Source organism: uncultured Gammaproteobacteria bacterium (assembly GCA_964364875.1). Lineage (GTDB taxonomy): Bacteria > Patescibacteriota > Patescibacteriia > CAZCGY01 > CAZCGY01 > CAYINT01. The sequence continues at coordinate 168 of CAYINT010000029.1, forward strand.
GAATGTCGCTAGTTCCCGCGCTTCGGCAAACCTTCCGGCTGAACTCGGATGACCCAAAACGACGGTAATGTACGATGCCGTGGAATTCGGACGTGCCTGAGTTATCATCGCGACGGAAAATCCGGCTTCTTCGGTGTAACCGGTTTTTCCACCGCGAATGCGCAAAGACGCATTTTTCAATAATGTGTTGCTGTTTTTAATCCTGTGATATATTCCGCCACCCGTCGAAAAGGCATAGACCGGTGTTGTTGTCACCTTTTGTATCTTCGCATTGCCAAACGCCAATTTTGCAAGATATGCATATTCGCGCGCAGTCGAAACATTGCCATCATCAAGTCCTGTCGGCTCAACGAAATGCGTCTGTTTGAGGCCAAAGAGTGCCGCTTTTGCGTTCATGCGGCGCACAAACTCAGCTTGAGTAAGCCCGGTAGAACGCACCAAGGTTATTGTCGCGTTGTTTGCCGAGCCAATGAGCATGGTGTTGAACAGCTGCCGTATCGTTATGGTATCGCCAGCCCTAATAAGAAGCTTAGCGCCTATGCGCGAATCCGCGTTGCTGTAGGCAATCCGTTTGCCCCAGTTTGGTTGTGTATCAAGAAAAACGAGCGCTGTCATCAGTTTGGTCAAGCTTGCGATGGGCATAACCTCGTCAGCATTGTATGTTTGCGCAAATTCGCCTGTCGCAAGATCCAAAACCGCCGCAGAACGGGACTGCAGCGCAAACGGCATCTCCGCTTCCGACGTTGCCGCCAAAACGTTGCGCGGATACAAAAAAGCGCCAAGAACAAAGAACGAAACGATGAGTATGTGCTTTTTCATGTTTACGGCAAAGCAGTGACGCGGAAACGCTCGAGAACGATGTCCCGATAGCGCGGCTGCGTCCGTGCAAAGATTTGCTCAAAAAGCATCCCGTGCAATTTCGTTTCCCGCTGCACTGTGGACAGTTGTTGCATGACCCAGCTGGTCAACTGGCTGTGTTGCCAGTGGTGTTCCACGATGTCCTGGCATTGGTCAATAATCTGCGCGGCAAGCTCTTCCTGAAATGAAAGCTCTGAGAGTAGTAATTTTGGTTGAGGACGCGTTGCAGGCAACAGATCTTGCTCGACGGTTCCGCCGAGATCGGTAATAACACGGCGGAGTATTTTGACGTGCTCCAGGACGTTTTCTCCCATCTGCGTCAATTGCGCCAAAGCGTTTCTGCTTTTCACCACGTTGACAATGGTATTCAAAAAACTTGGGACTAAAAACATGCTGTCAAGTTTTATTTCAAGCGCTTGGTTGACGAGCTCAAAAAAATACAGCAACTGCCGAATAGGATAACTGTCCTCCATAGATTGTTCTTTGTTTTGTGTTGCTTCGTTGTTCACGGCAATTGGTGTGATCGGCAATGTCTGTCCACTGTACTCCGGGCCATTGGGATCGTCAAGGCAAAAAACGCCGCTGTTATCCAGAAATTGTCCACAGAGGTAAATTGCGCTTGCCAACAGTCAAGAGCGGGAAAGAATTTGAACATATTGATGAACACTAAAAGTGTTCATCTCTATTCATGATCGAAGCTTTTGCTCGGAATTTTCGCCACGCTGTTAATTGTTGCTCGAGTTTCGCCGCTGAGAGTGTGTTGACGATGTCGTTTGTTCTCGCCCATCCTCTGCGCGCTTGTCCGATGCCGAATCGCAGATAGGCAAAGTGTTCCATCGCGTGCGCGTCTGAATCAACCGTCAGTTTCACTCCGTTCTCCACAGCCTGACGGATATATTCGTCATGTAAATCCATGCGTGAAGGAAAAGAATCTACCTCGAGAATCGTCCTGCGTTTCTTCGCTTCGGCGATGAGCGCGGAAACATCAACATCATACGGTTCTCTGTGCTGCAAAATCCTGCCGGTTGGATGGAACACGATGTCAACAAAAGAATGTGCCATGGCTCGTTTGATCCTTGCCGTCATTTCGGAACGGGTCATTCGGAAATGCGAATGCACAGCCGCTCCGACAACTTCAAGTTTTTGCAGAACATCACTCTTCATGTCCAAAGAACCGTCTTTGAGAATGTTCACTTCAGCGCTCTTGAGAATGCGAAAGTTTCGGAACTTTGCATTGAGCGCGTCAATCATTTTCATTTGTCTGATAAGCCTGCGTTCGTCCAAACCGTGCGTGATCGTGAGGCTTTTGGTGTGGTCGGTAATCGCGATATAGGACAGCCCTGCATCCTTCGCTGCGCGGGCCATTTCCTCAAGAGCATGCTCCCCATCCGTCCAATCGGTCTGCACCTGTAGATCACCTTTGAGGTCGCCATAGCCCACGAGAGTTTGGGAACGTTCCTTTTCGCAGCAATCTCGATTTCGCCATGATCTGTGCGCATTTCCGGAGGTATCCAGGAAAGGCCAAGCGCTCGGTACACTTCTTGCTCTGTTCTTCCGGCAATCCTTTTTGTTCCGCGAAACAAGCCGTATTCGTTGAGTTTCAGTTGTTTCTTCGCGGCGAGTTCCCGCAGTTTGATGTTGTGCGCTTTATCGCCCGTAAAATACTGCATCGCCGCACCATAACTTTCCGGCGGGATGACCCGGACATCCAGCGTGAGTTTGTTGCGCAAACGGACTGTCGTTTTCGTCGCTCCACGCGAAAGCACGTCGTGCGTTTCGTCCATGGTCGCAATCGCTTGCATTGCTTCTTTCGGCCGCGTCGTATCAACGACAATATCAATGTCACCGATTGTTTCCTGCATTCGGCGCACTGACCCGCAGGCTGTGACTTGCCGTACGCCTGGTACGCTCTTCAATGCTTGCGTGATGCGTTCTATGGTCGGGAACGCGAAACCAAGGATTGCCCGCTTCTCGTCAGTCCGAAGATACGCAAACGCGCGTGCCAACGCTCCTTCTGACTTTTGTCCAAATCCCGGCAATGGGCGAAGTTTGTTGTGCCGTAACGCTTTTTCGAGATCCGCGAGAGAACGAACTCCAAGCTTTGTGTACAACTCCCTGATTTTTTTCGGTCCTAGCCCTGCGACGGTGCGAAGCTCGCCGATGTCGATCGGATATTTTTTGTGGAGTCTTTCATGCGCCGAGATTGTACCGGTCCTCAGGAACTCAACGATTTTTTCGGGCGATGTGCGTTCCAACGCCGGGAATGTCTTCAAGGCCTTTCAACCCCTTTTGCGCAAACGTATCCTCGACGTCTTCTTGCGTCGCGTCAATGGCGTCAGCGGCTTTTTCGTACGCTTGTGGCTTAAACGGAACATCATCCATGTCAAGCAGCGCTGCCATAGAACGAAAAATCGTCGCGATGTCGTGATTTTTCATGGGTAGGCAGAAACGGTATGTCGGTCAGCAATAGTACTTGCCGCTACCGAGTGCGGTTTCGTCTTGACCGGAAAGCCGTGCGCCGTCACCATTCCCACAATTTCTTTGATCATCTCACGCGTCGGCCCGCGATGTCCGATATCAACATGGATCTCTAAATCTCCAATAAGAAGCCCCGTTGCCTTTGGATGCGCCAGGAATTCCCTCGCGCACTCAACGGAACACAGCGCTTCCTGATAGATCCGCTGCCGCAGCGTCATAAGATGCTGAAAACGTTCCCGCTTCCAAAAGTACAATCCACCATTTCCAACGCGCTGCAGCGCCATTGCCGTTACCATGATAGCTTCTCCGCAAATTCCGGGCATCGAATCTGTGCCAATAAGCAGATGATATCCCATATCTGGCCGGAGTTGTTGGAATGCAAACATCCGCTCAATCAAGTCGTCAAGCGTCAAGGGCCCGTACGTCGGACTGTGATAGATCGGACCATGATGATCGTCTGGTTGCTGCATAGAGAGTCTTCCACCAAAGAACAATCCTAGCGCATTGTTATCGTTTGTGCAACCGGAATCGTTCCCGTAATATCTGTACGGCAGCTTCGGCTTCTTTTGGATCTTTGCAGGCGCGGCGAATCTGCGCTTTTTGCATGCGAAGATACTTTCGGATCCCCCGGCTCAGTCGTTTCGTTGTGTGTCGCTCTTCGCGGTTCATAACTCACCTCTTCCATAGAAAAAACACCGTGTCGGTGCTGTAGTTCACCCAGCCTAGCACAGAACACGATGTCAGTCAAATTCCTCGAAACTCAACAACAGGGGCCGCAGAGAGTGCACAACCCCTGCTGTTCGTCTGTGTTGTGCTGTCGAGAGAACTACCGTTGTTGTTGCTTGCGCTTCGCTTCTTCCTCAACACTGCTTCCATCATCAGGTTCACCCTCTTCGTCATCGAGCGAATCGCCACCCCCAACGTCTTCGTCGATGTCGAGAATGCCATCGCCATCAGCATCCTCGTCTTCATCGTCGGAAAGACCGTCGTTGTCGTAATCATCGGGATACGCATCCTCACTGTCGGGAATTCCGTCGGTATCGGTATCCAGCTCGTTATCCTTGGTATCCTCATCGTCGGCGTCATCGACACCGTCGTTGTCGTGGTCATAGAGCTGCTTGTCCTTCTTATCATCAATGGCATCATTGTCATCATCAACGTCCTTCAGGTCCGGCAAACCGTCGTTGTCGTGGTCAAGTGGCCGCGCATCCTTTTTGTCGGGCTTGCCGTCGTTGTCGTCATCGGTATCCTTCGCGTCTTTCACGCCGTCATTGTCGTGATCGAAGATGTTTTTTGGTTCCTGAACGTCGGCAATACCATCACTATCGTCATCAAGGTCGTCACGATCCTCAATGCCATTGTTATTATAGTCGTACGGCTTCTTATCTTTCGCGTCTTTCACGCCGTCATTGTCGTCATCGGTATCCTTCGCGTCTTTCACGCCGTCATTGTCGTGATCGCTTTTATACTTGTCAAGATCATCACTCACGCCATCCGCATCAAAATCGGTTGCTGCGCGTTGCTTGTTGGCATCCATGTCATCGCGTATACCGTCGTTGTCTTTATCAAACGGCTCCGTGTCATTTGCATCCTTCACGCCATCGTCATCGTCATCGGTATCTTTTTCGTCAGTGATTCCGTCATTATCATGGTCAAGGAGCCGTGCGTCTTTCGTGTCCTGAATCCCGTCACTGTCATCATCGGGGTCAATCGCGTCATCAACTCCATCCGTATCATGGTCAAACGGGAATGCATCTTTCGCGTCTTTCACGCCGTCATTGTCGTCATCGGTATCCTTCGCGTCTTTCACGCCGTCATTGTCGTGGTCAAAGACGCGCTTGGGTTCCTTGGTGTCTTTCACCCCATCATTGTCGTCATCATCATCGTTCTTGTCCGACAAACCGTCATTGTCGTGGTCGTTCCTGCGTGTATCCGCTGTATCAGCAATGCCATCCTGATCCATATCGGTCGAGGCCGCATACACCGCATACGCGGGCGCAGCAAGCCCAAGGGGTGTCGGTGCCTGAGCGCCCACAACGAGCAAGCCTCCGAGGAGGAGAGTTACGAGAAGAGAAATGTGTCGTTTCATATGTTTGGTTTTTACATAGTGTGGAAAACCTCTGTTGAGGTGCTTGGAGTATACACTACATCGCCGAAGGACGCCACTTGCCTATCTTCTCGAAGCTGCTCCCGGATGTTCAGCGTTTTCCGAAATCCAACACGATCCGGCGCGTGTTTTTCTGTCGCCCACATCGTGCCGCGAAACACCGTGTACTCGCCGTACCGGTCGTTGATATGGTCCAGGGAACGAATGAGCCGGTCGCGCCCTTCTATGTCTTCAAGAAAAGAAAGTTGACGGGAACGGAGATACAAGTCAAACACCGAAACAGAAAGAGAAAGAATTTCATGATTCAGTTCCGGTTCTTTCAGTAACGCGGCGGCGGGACGAAAAATATCTCGCGTGTCAAACAATGCGGCCGGCACACAACGCGACGTGTGGAATCCTCCGCCGTCCACATACGACCACCACACGGACAGTCCGTGCGCTTCAAGCCCGAGATTGCGCAGACGCCGTCCCGTCTTCTCGCACAGTTTCATAAGCACGCGCAGCGGCAAATTGCGTTCCTGCCGATTCGTCATGACGTGCGAGTGTCCAATAGACTTTGGCTGCCCTTCTTCCGCAAGTCCGCCAAGCTCAATACCGTTGACGTCTGCCCAAAGATAATAGCCGAGCTTCCCCAAGCTCGGCATCAAACGAGCCGGATCCGCGCATCGAAGATCGTTGAGCGTAAAGATACCAAGCGCGTTCAACCTGCGTTCCATCCGAACGTTGATGCCCCATGCATCCGTGAGGCGGAACTGTTTGTAGTAGGCAGGAAGCATGGAACATTCGAGAACAAGCACGGAACCTTTTGGCGCGGTATCGCCGGCAAACTTTGCCAGCCACCGCGTCTCAGCTACGCCGACGGAACACGCAAGCCATTCACCGACTTCGTTCTTGATGATCGTTTGGATTCTTGCGCCAAGTTCTGCCGCCTTTTGGAGCGTTGGAACGAAGCCGGTAAGGTCAAGAAACGCCTCGTCAATGGAATACGGTTCGATCCGATCCGTGTATCGCGCAAAAATGGAAAAGATTTTTTTCGTGCATGTCCGGTATTTGTCCGAGTCGTATGGGAGGAGCACAATTTTTGGATCCACGCACAGCGCGTCCAGCACGCGGCAGCCGGTTTTGATCCCCTTTGCTTTTGCTTCGCGGGAACTCGCGACAATGCAGCCGTGCGGCCCCATGGTTGCGCACACGCCCACACTTTTGCCGCGCAGAAACGGGTTTGCCTGTTGCTCCACCGAGGCGAAGTACGAGTTCATATCAATGTGGAGGATGATGGGTTGCATAGTATTCTCCCCCATAGCGGCGATAGCGCTATCGCCGCTATGGGGTGCTGGAAAAACGGCCCATGCTTCTCTTTTCTTCTTGACTCTCCCAGCGCCGCATGGTAAGAGAATGACATTCGGCTCACCGAAGCCGCGATCTTCGACAAGTAGAGGGTAGAGAGATCGTGGGTATCCCAGATTACGGAGAGTGTCCCGCCTGCCACGACCCATGCGGGCACTGTAACTGTCCAGTTATGATACAGCGAAGAGAGCGGTATACCGCGGGCCCTGTCTGCGCTGTGGCGATCCGTGCGGATACTGTGGACACGCAGAGACCGCAGAAAACATGCTCAGGGCCAAGGGAGAGGTGAAATCGCATGGGCATACCTGAAGAACCGATCGCCTGGTTTACACCTAGCCCCTCTGCTCGGAGGAAGAAGCGTAGAGCAGGCCGAAGCTATGACACCCTCGGCCCGACACTGATCCTGCTTGGCATCATGGACGCTCTCATCTGGTGCTACCTTTTTTTCTCTTTTCGGTCGCACCACTAGCATGATGCTCGGTGCTCGTCCTTTCCAAACCCATCGTTCCGATTGCCACGACGGCGAGACGAAACGGTGGGTTTGCTGCTTTTTGTGCAACGAACGCGGATTCCTCGTCCTTCGTCCTCGGGATGACCAAAAAAGTGGGTCATTCCGAACCGGAGCGTCAGCGAAGCGTGAGGAATCCCGATTTGTGGTAGTGGAGCGGGATCCCTCACATTCGTTCGGGATGACCTGATACAAAAATCGCTCCGGTTCGGAATGACCGTTACAAAAGATCATCGTACAAATCACGCCAGTCAGGGTTCATCGTAGTAATAAGTCGGTTCTTCTTTTCTCGACGCCATGCTTTGATTTCCTTTTCACGGGCAATTGCTGCTGTGGGATTCTCCGTGATTTCGTAATAGACAAGTTTTGTCACGTTGTAGCGCTCGGTAAATCCTTTCACAATTTTCTGTTTGTGTTCCCATATACGTCCAGGGAATCGTCCAGTCACGCCAACATACACAACGGTGTTGCGCGGATTTGCCATGATGTAGACTGCAAACAGACGTTCTTGCATAGCTATTTTTACTTGGTCATTCCGAACCGCCCCGAACGAATGTGAGGGGGTGAGGAATCTCGATGTCGTTTTGCAAAGAGGTGCGATGAACGACGGGATTCCTCGTTCCCCTCGACTCGTTCCTCGCTCGGGATCCTCGGAATGACCAACTTATCCCTCCAGAAACACTTCCCGCACTTTCCACTGCAGCGAGAATGGGTTGTACTCCAAGGTGAACGAGTTGGCCGCGTCCGAGACCGAGAACAGGAACCGCTTGGTAGGCCCTGTACCGGCCTCAGACACGAGATTGACGTGCTCCACGATATACTTCCTTCTGCCATAGAAAAACGCCACGGGGCGCACCGAATGACCCTGATGGTTCGACTGACTCACCATGTTGAAGTCAACATAGACACGAACTGGTTCATCAACCTGTTCCAGCATAGTTTCCTGCAAAATTTGTCGTAGACACTCGGCGATCCGCTCTGAGCGAAGTCAAAGGGGCGGGAGCGTCGAAGTGTGGATAAGTCCTTTTTGATTATAACCGAAGAATAACCGAAGCGCAAGTTTCCTTGCGCTTCGTCCCGAGTTTATCGAGGGACATGCTTATTTTTGCTATTCGCCCCGAGCTTGTCGAGGGACCTCATAGGACCAAGCAAGCTCAGCTTATCGCGGAACTTTCTTTCGTTCCCGCCCAATCTTGTCACGTTTCTGCCTATTTTTCGTTTCTTTTCTACGAGCGTGTATACTGCATACTATGAGCACGATACAACAACGCAGGAACGCAGCTTTTCACACTCGTGGAACCGTTGATGTCGGCATGGTGTTGTACTTTCTGCTCGACGTGGCAGAAATTCTACTTGCGCTTCGCCTTATCCTGACAATCCTCGGCAGGTCGGCAGAAAACGGATTCGCGCAGTTGATAGACACTCTATCACAACCGCTGGTTGCGCCATTTCTCAACATGGGTGCGCGAGACGCTGCGCGTTTTGACGGGTCCATTCTTCTCGCGATGCTTGTCTACGCGATAGGCATATATCTTGTTGTCCAATTTCTCCGGTTGTTTGACGAGACATAACGAACGCCGTATGATAGAGCCATGAAGACCTTGCTTCACCTTATTTTGAGCGGTATTGCCGTTGTTATTGCCGCCTACCTTCTGCCCGGCGTAGAACTTGAAAACTTTGTCGCGGCAATCGTCGTTGCCGTCGTGATTGGTGTCCTCAACGCATTCCTGCGGCCTATTCTTATTATTCTGACGCTGCCGATCAATATTCTCACGTTGGGACTTTTCACATTTGTCATCAATGCGCTGATTGTCGTTGTGACATCGTCCATTGTGCCCGGATTCCGCGTTGATAACTTTTGGTGGGCAATACTCTTTAGTCTTGTGTTATCAATCGTCAACTGGTTTTTGTCGGCAATTGATCCTGCAAAGAACAAATCCCGGGCATTACCCTTGGTGTAAACCCCGCTCCACCTTCCTGCCGTTTCTTTTATGGCAATACATGATGGATGGACACAAACGCTCATCCATTCTGCTTATGATGATACCTACGACACAGGAGGGAAAGTGGCGCTGGGTGAATCCAATACTATGGTCACGGGGCCGTCGTTGATCAGCGCGATGCGCATGTCGGCGCCAAACTTCCCTTGCGCAACCCGAATTCCCTGTTCCCGCAGAAGAACGGCGAGTTTTTCGTAGCATACATTTGCTTTTTCTGGTTGTGCCGCAGCAACAAAACTTGGCCGTCTACCTTTGCTGATGTCTGCCATAAGCGTGAATTGGGATACAAGAAGAATCGATCCATGCGCTTCAATAATGGAACGGTTGATCTTTCCATGATCATCGGAAAAAATGCGTATGCCGGAAATCTTGTCCGCCATCCATGCCATGTCGCGGTCTTCATCATCCTGCGCAACGCCAAGCAGTACCAATAAGCCGTAATCAATCTTACTGATTACCACATCATCAACGCTTACTGAAGCAGAAACGACCCGCTGGAGAACCGCTTTCATCCCGCACCACTTTTTACTTGCATGATGTTGGCCTTACACGTTATCAGAATGAACAATACCCGGGACGTCTTGCTGTCGAATGAGCATGGAAAAAGTGGAGCGGGATTCATTTCTCCTTTTCGGCTTCTTCAACAACTTTTTCATACGAAGGATCGGCCTTTTCCCATAGTTCCAGCCCTTCGGCAAACTCTTCATCGCCGGCTGGACTTCCTGCCATGCAAGAAAGGCACTCGGAAAACTGCTCTCCCTGTTTATACTGATGGTGGTATCCGCATGGAGAACAAATATATTCGCCGTCGGTTGGAACCACCTCGCCTTTGTTAAACGGCCCCTGTTGTTTTTCGGTTGTCGCCATACCTACATTTTTTAATGCACGCGCTGTCCCTGCCCTCGTATCAACACAGCAAATCGCCGGCTACTGAGAAACAAGGATGCGAATGTGATGATGATTGCAAACACAAGCCACATCATGCCGCGTGTTTTGTACGTTGCTATAAGGCCAAGCACCATAATAATCAATTCCAGCGCAACACGGACACTGCCGGGAACGGGAACCAGCGGATGGCGCTTTCCTATACTGCCCGTTGCAAGAAGCATAATCACAGCGCTTGCGCCCCAGCCAAAGCCGTACGCTTTGAAAATTTTCCAACAGAACGCTGCCAGCAAAAACCAGCGCAAAAAACGGGAAACAAATGTGTCGGTTCGGTTCATCGCAGTTTTCTCATTATTGCTGCTTTGGCAAATGCCAAGAAGAGCGGATGCGGTCTGAGAGGTCGCGAAAGAAATTCCGGATGAAATTGCACGCCAACGAAAAACGGATGGTTTGTTAATTCCACAATTTCGGCAAGTTGCGATTCTGGGTTGAAGCCGGAAACGATCATGCCCGCTTCCTCAAGCCGTTGTTTGTAATCATTATTGAGCTCGTACCGGTGCCGGTGGCGTTCTCGCACTTCGGCCTTGCCATACGCAGCGCGCGCCATTGTTCCCGCAAGCAGTTTGCAGCGATAATCGCCAAGCCGCATTGTACCTCCGTAGGCCTTCATTTTGAGTTTCGCCTTTTGCTCTTCCATCATACTAATGATCGGTTCCCGCGTGTCCGGACTCAGCTCGGTTGTCGAAGCCTCGCGGATTTTGAGAACGTGACGCGCAAATCCAATCACGGCAAGCTGCATGCCGAGGCACAGTCCGAAATATGGGATTTTGTGCGCGCGGACATAGGCAATCGCCGCTATCTTTCCTTCCATGCCCCTGCCACCAAACCCGCCAGGCACAAGAATACCGTGAAAGCTGCTGAGCGTTTTCAGCGAGTCTGGGTTTTCAGTAAATTCTTCAGCATTGAGCCAGACGATATCCGGTTTTCTGCCGACTGCCCAAACGGCATGTTTGATTGCCTCAATCACGGAAAGGTATGAATCGGCAAGCGTAAAATTTCCAGTGGAAAAGTATTTGCCGACAATCCCGATTTTGAGCGTCGTCCGTGCCTTGTGTATTGTTCTCACCAATGCGCGCCAATCCTGTAGGTCTCGCCTGCGCGGCGTGAGGCTGAATCCCGTAAGGATTTTCTGCGCGAGATGTTCCTTGTCAAGATGCACGGGAACTTCGTAAATACTTGCAACATCAGGCGCGGAGATAACATTGTCGGGCTGGAGATTGCACATAATGGAAAGCTTTTCCTTGCGTTTTTGATCGAGAGGTTTTGGCCCGCGGCACAGAAGAAAGTCCGGTTGGATTCCCGCGCTGTTGAGGAGCTGCACGGCATGCTGTGTTGGTTTCGTTTTCATCTCGCCCAGCGTCTGCGGAACCGGCAGATAGCTGACCATGAGAAACTGCACGGAACCTGGAAATTTCAATTTCATGCGCCGCGCAGCTTCCAAAAAGACGAGGTTTTGGTATTCACCGACTGTGCCGCCGATCTCGATGATGATGATTTCGGCTCTCGATTCGCGGCTGAGACTCTCAATACGGCGGATGATTTCGTCAGGAATGTGCGGGACTGTTTCCACGCACTTGCCGCCGTAGTCAAGATTGCGTTCCTGCGTAATGACTGTGAGATACACCTGGCCGGACGTCATGTAGTTAACCCGATGCATGTCAGCGTCGAGAAACCGCTCATAGTTACCGAGATCCTGGTCAGTTTCAAGTCCGTCTGATGTCACAAAAACCTCACCGTGTTCGGTGGGGTTCATTGTTCCCGCATCAACATT
>CAYINT010000030.1:0-12115 GCA_964364875.1 uncultured Gammaproteobacteria bacterium
AACGGAAATGTTGTTGATTCTGGGGGATTGGCTGGGAAATGGTGGGTAGTTACACCCGGTCGGTCGCTGCCGACGCCTTGACTATGGTATACTGTTGTGGTATGCCCGCTGCTTTCAATAAAATAAAAATACAACAACGTATCGCAGCGATCATAACGCTGATGGCAGTGCTCGTAAGCGGCATGAGCTTTTTTGGTGTTGTTCCCGCTCAGGCCGCGGGGGCAAGTTTTACCATCTCGCCGAATACCGGCGTGTATGAAGTCGGATCGCTTATTGACATTTCGTTTATCCTCGACACAGGCGGCGAATCGGTCAATGCTATCAACGCCGATATTGTATTTCCCGCCGACAAACTTCAAGTCGTCAATCCCGCGGCAAGCACATCGTTTATCTCTATCTGGGTGACGGCGCCGACCTATTCTAACACCGAGGGGACGATCAATTTACAGGGCGGTTTGCCAAATCCCGGCATTAACACGAATGCCGGCGTGATCAGCACGGTCACGTTCCGCGTGAAAGGGCCGGGCAAAGCTGTCATCAAGTATTCCCCGGCTTCCAAGGCGCTCCGCAATGACGGCGAAGGCACGAATATTTTGACAGCTACCGGGACAGCCGAACTCGTCCTGAAAAATCCTCCACCTTCAGGTCCAGTCGTGACAAGTCCGACACACTCGGATGCAAACCAGTGGTACAATAATCCGTCGGTGCAATTTTCCTGGGAATCGCTTGACGGCGCGCAGGGGTACAGCTCGGTGTTTGATCAGACCGCAAAAACCGTTCCCGATGAGAATATCACGACCACGGAAACCTCTGCATCAGTTCGCGCAGAGGGCGATGGTATTTGGTATTTTCATCTTCGCGCAAAAACAGATATCTGGGGGGGCGTCACGACCTATGCAGTGCAAATTGATGTATCGCCGCCGGCAACATTTACGCCGAGCCTCGATAAAAACCTGTTGACGATCGAAGAAACGGGGACGTTGCGCTTTCTGACGACAGACGGCGCGTCAGGTATTGACCACTACGAAGTCCGCCAGGTGACGAAAGCGGGAGATGGTTCCACGAATACACTTTTTGTCGAGGCCAGCAGTCCCTACGTCATCAATCGCCTTGCGGCGGGCGAGTATTCTTTTCTTGTCCGCGCTTTTGACCGAGCCGGCAATGTTACCGAGGGCAATGTGAGCCTGTCGGTGATCGCCGGAGGCTTGCCGTTTTATGCGCGAACGCCTTTTTTGCGGAACCCTGCGGTTGCTAATATTCTGCTCATTGTTCTTATACTGCTTGTGCTTGTGACAATCGGCATTATTGTGCTTCGCCGCATTCGGATCCGTTCTACATTCCAGCATGATTTGCATGCGTTGGAACACGACGCGTATCGAAAATACCGCGACTTGCAGGAAGAAATGGAAGAACTGCGCCGCGCACAACAGCTTGTGCAGCGCGATATGTCGAATGTGTCTCCGCAGCCGCCAGCCGCGCCTCCGCGCTATCCGCCCAACGTTCCTCCACAGCCATGACGGCATGGAAACGCTCCATTGTTATCAGCACGTGCGTTGTGGCAGCGATTTTGCTTCCCGCAAAAAGCGACGCGGCAACACTCGGCGTCAGTCCCTCTTCGGCAACGATACGAGTCGGCAAGACTATCACTGTTGCTGTTCGCGTCGGCTCCGCAGACCAGGCGATGAACAGCGCTGAAGCGGCTGTAACATTCCCGACTGACCTTTTGCAATTACAGAGCATCAGCAAGACTGGCTCCATCTTCCAGTTTTGGACAACCGAACCGGCGGGATCCAACGCGTCCGGCCGCATAGTATTTTCCGGCGGACTGCCAAGTCCGGGTTTTTCAGGAGGCGGCGGAAACATCATACGCATCACATTTCTTGCCAAAGCAAGAGGGACGGCAACGCTCAGCATAACCGGCGCAAAAGTTCTTGCAAACGACGGGCTTGGCACGGATATTCTCACGAGTGCTGACGGAGCAACATACGCAATCCAGACGGCGGAGAAAACGCCAACGCCTGCGCCGCAAGTTCCTGACCGTCCAACACCAATACTGACATCTTCAACGCACCCCGATCAGAACGCGTGGTACACGGCATCAACCGCGCTGGTCAGCTGGAGTGATACCGCAAACCGGCGCGGCGTCAGTTTTAGCGTAACGCAGAACGCTACCGATCAACCGGATGACCACGATGAAGCGGCGGCAGGAACCGCCGAAGTTGCGCTGCCAAGCGACGGCGTGTGGTATTTTCATCTGAAAGCCCGCTACGACAGCGGATGGAGTTCTGCGTTCCATTACACTTTGCGGCGCGACGCAACGCCGCCGGAATCGTTTACCGTTGACGTGAAGCAAAACCGTGGCACATTTGACCCCACTCCTGTTTTTACGTTTGCTCCGCACGACGCGACGAGCGGCATCGACCGGACAGTTCTTGTCATGGACGGGGGAGCGGAACAAAATGTCACATCGCCGTTAACGCTCCACGATCTTCCGCCGGGAAACCATCATGCCATTATCACCGCGTATGACAAGGCCGGCAATACGGCGTCTGCGAGCGCAGATTTTACGACGGAAGGATATCCTGCTCCGACGATCACCTCTTTGCGTTCGCCGATCATCCTCTTGCAGCCGATTGAAGTTTACGGCACAAGCTCTTTGGGCGACATGGTGATCGTGTACCTCAACGGCGAAGAACTTGGCCGCACCATTCTTGGCCATGCGGATATGGTATGGGAAACTCCGCCGCGCATTTCCTGGAGCGTGAAGAGCGACCGTTTGTACCGACCGGGAACATACCAAGTGACGGCGAAAGCAATCAGCCCAACAGGACAAAAAAGCGTCCTGACCGATCCTTTGACATTGCGCATTACTGGAAGTTTTGTGATGCTTGGTGGACGGCCGCTGGCAACCATCGCATTTGCTCCTGCTGCGATCCTGCTGTTTGGGTTAGGGGCAATGCTTGTGTTGTTTGTTCTCGCGGATCTGTTGGCGCTGCTGATGCGATTGCGCAACCGCGAAGGCAGGGCAAAACTCACGCTGCGGCGATTGCGACAACGCGCCCGGCAGGAACATGTGTCGGCGCAGGAACTCGACGCGACATTGCTTCGTATCGAAGATAGTCTTGGGCGCGAAGCAAAGCGGCGATTGCGCAAACGGGCTTGAAGCACCCCCGCTGTATGATGCCGAGTTTTTCGGCGAGAGATTTTTCGGAGTAGCAGGAGGCTTTTGTTATCATACTGCGTTCAAAATCCAAAGTTAGGGTTTAGCCCTTTAGCTAAAGGACCACGGGCTGAATCAATTGTTTCTGTTCGGACTCGACTGGAAAGGACAACACCAACGTTTGCACATGAGGGCAAATGATCTTCTCCAACGCAGCGCGGGTGGCGCCACCCGCGCTGCGGAATGCTAATCAACATTTTCCGTTGCTTCGGTTGGCAAACCGGCAGTTTCTTTTTTGTTTCCCGCGACATTCCACAATACGCGGAAATATTCCTGAAACCCTTTCACGGTTTCCTGCCCTATAATGTCGAGAACATACGGATCCTCCGCGTAGAACAACATGCCAACATGATCGTGCCAGATATCAAAATCAAACGGCGTGGTGATTGGTTCGGAAAGCAGCCGCAGTTCGAAGTGTTTCCGATTCTCATTCAGCGCACGTTCTCTGTCTGGATTGCCAAACAACACCAATTGCATCTTCACATTGCGTTCCACACGCGTGCGTTCAAACTTTTCAAACGGAAAGTCCTGCCGATTCATGATCTGAAAATACCGTTCACTTTCCATACCAAGTACATGCAGCGTCGAACCTTCCGGCTGTTTGCGCATGGAATGTAAAAAGTATTGCTGCACATTCTGCTTGCCGCGATAGACACGGACTTCGTCCGCAACGCGTTTTTTATTTGCAGCGGACAAGAGTTCACCGACTACATTGTGCGCAAGGGCGGCTTTTTGCCGTAAGCGTTCCTCAACCAGCGTCGGATCGGTTGCGCGAAAGTGTTTGCGTCCGCGAATCTCCGCTATTTCAATAAGGCCTTGCGCCAGCAAATGCTCCGCCGCGTTGTAGATGAGCTGTTTGTGCATGCCGGTCTGAGTTTCGACATCTCCAACCATAGGTTCGCCGAGTTCCAGCACAGCCACATACACGGCGGCTTCGTTCTTTTTGAATCCGATTTGTTCCAGTTTTTCCTGCAATCCCTTTTCCTTGCCCGCTGGGGGAGTCAATGCCATATGACTTTGTGCTTAAAAACGGCTTATTTCCTTAAGAATAGCATACAAACACAAAGTAATCAAGAGTTGTTGACTATTTAAGACCTCGGTGGTAGCATTGCCTGTTCGAAAGTCGGGAACCGCCCGATGAGTAGATAGGTTCTTTGAAAGGGAGGACAACGTGCAGAAGGTGATTGTGGAACACAGCTTCAGTTCCGTGGCGCTTCATGAAAGAAGTGGCATGCCGGTTGAGGGGATCGGCACACCAGAACAAAAGATCGCCGAGCGTCTGCGGGAACTGGGCCCGGGCTGGAAGGTTCGTTCGTCATCAACGACAACGAATCTTGTCCACTACAAGGAGAAGACTCCGATGTTTAGGGCGAGTGTGCTGCTTGCCTTCATCACCACCGTCGTCGTGACCGATGACTAGCACTCCTACCTCAAGCGCAAGACTTCAAACCTCTTGCGCTCCCACCCCAGTCTGACAACGGAGAGAGTTGTTCGACTGCGATGGGAGAGTTGTTCCTTGAAATACTCCCGCGCCTTGTGCCATTTGGTGCAAGGAGAATCGTCGGAAAGTCCGGCGAGTCAACCGTACCTTGCCAATCCGCATTGCCCGTGAGAGAGCACGGCAGTGTAGAGAAGCGGGGGAACAACCGACGAAAGGAGGTGATTGCATGGAGGGTCGAGTTCTTTTTAACGATCTTGATCAGGAAGGCCGCTGGATAGTGCTCTTCTGTATTAACAAGAAGCTGCACTTCAAGGTTGTTTTCTGGTCATGTCGCGGACTCGATAAGGTCATGGAATCAGACCTGTCCGAGACACACCTGTTGCCATGTGTGTGCGATTTTCAGCCCTTAACTGTTCCATCCTTTTTGGAGCAGTGGGTTGGAAGGGTGTAAGCACATCATGCAGCTGGCGAGGCGGAGATGAACCGCCTGGCAACAGAAGGACTCAACCGACTCTCCAACGGTTGACCATCATCGAAGTTCATTCCGCGTACGCCCCAGAACCGTACGCACCCGACCTAGTTGGCAACAGCGTGGGTCGGTTTTCTTTTGTAATGGCATACGCAGCGCGGGTGTCGACACCCGCGCTGCGTATGCTACCGGTAATACTTATATACCATGTTCAAAATCGCGGCGCCTAAGTTTCGCGGCGTTCCCGATGATGGAAATTGATGCAGCTCGATGCACGGAATATCGCTGAGTTCCAAAATCGCGCATTGTTGATTGCGCCATGACACGCCGATATTTTCGCAAATCAGGTCAATGCCGACGATTCCGACATGCGCGTACCTGGCCACGCTGCGGAACAGTTCCGCATTTTCCGGATGGACGGATTCAGTGACTTCAACGATATTGCCGCCCAAAGCCTGAAACGGATCGCGCTGCAGCCAGACGCGCTGGCCAAGCGGCGGGATTGAATCAAGCGTTTTGCCGTGTTCCCGCAACAACCGCTCGGTCATGGCGTTGACGACGATTTTGTACACCACATGCCGCTTGCTTGGCGGTACCCCTCGTTCCGGCGAGTCGTTTTTTTCCTTCACCAGCGTTCGGACAGATTGTACACCGTTACCGAGAACGTGCGCAGCGACGTACTGTACGCACGCAACAGTTTGCGCGTCAACGACAGTCGCGCGGTACACGTTCCCGCGGATATACCGCTCCACGAGAAACGAAGGGGAATATTCCAGCGCATAGTCAATTGCCGCGGCAAGTTCCGCCACGGTGTGGATATTCGTCGTCACGTGCCGGCATAAAAATCCGTTGCGCGGTTTCACAACGACGGGAAACCCGAGTTTGTGTTCCACATAGCGCCGGGCCGCACTCTTTTGCCAAAACCAAAACACTATGCCGTTGGCAATCGGAAAACCGCCGTTTTTCAGGGCCGCGCGCGTTCTCGCCTTATCGGTAAGCGAGATGGTTGGGGCGAGAACATGCTCTGCGAGCGGAAGGCCGTCAAATCGAAACTGCCTGCCGTTGACGGCGATACGGAAATGATTGGTCGGGCCGTTTGGGCCTTCAAGCACTGCGACGGGAACGTTGCGCTTCTGCGCTTCTTCGACGAAGCAGGCTGACCGAAGCTGAAGCTGTTCCAACGCAATATGATCATTCCATCGCGCTAAGCCAAGCCGGACAAACAACCGTTCCAACACAGCAGAAAACCACCAATCCGCAAAACGTTCCAGGCCGGGAATATTCCAATGCGGCGCATGCGAGAACAATTCCTCAAGCCAGGTATGGATATGCTGGCGTTTCGGTTCGTTGCAATCGGGACAGAGGTGTATTTTCTTTTCTCTGATCATTCTATCATTCTTTTTTGGTCATTCCGAACGTCGAATCCCACTCAGAGGGATGAGACGGAGGAATCTCAAGATCAAACGGGATTCCTCCCGTGTACCGATCGCGACCGCTCTGGTGCACGGTCGGAATGACATGCTTTTTTCTATTTTGCTCTCCTTCTCGCATGGAACGCCTGATGGACTTCGCGAAGCTGCTGATCCGTCACGTGCGTATAGATTTGCGTCGTTGTAATCGATGCGTGGCCGAGCAACGCCTGCACAGACCGCAAATCAGCGCCGTTCCGCAATAAATCCGTAGCATATGAGTGGCGCATCGTGTGTGGCGTGACATGTTTTGTAATGCCGGCAAGTTGTGCGTACCGATGCACCATGCGTTCGACCGACCGAGCGGTCAGCGATTTTCCTTCGTCGGCACTATCCTGTTTGCCGGCCCGGTCATGCCGGATGAAGAGTTGCAGTGCGTTGTCTTTTCGGCATTCCACGTATTGCTGGATCGCCTGCCGCGCAGTGGGCGAAAGAAACACCACGCGGATTTTTCCTCCTTTGCCGCGCACGGAAAGTTCATCTTTTTTCGTATTGACCTGGTTTCTGCGAAGATTCACGAGTTCGGACACGCGCAGTCCGGTCGAGAACAACGTTTCCAAAATCGCGGAATCGCGTAACCGGATGATCGGATTGTTTTCGGCCTTGCGGGGCTGGGCAAGGAGTGTGTCAAGATCGGCCGCTTCGAGAAAGTCAACCTGGCGATCCGGCATTTTCATGAGTTCCACCGTTTCGGGCGCAAGTCCGGGAATTTCCTCCTTTGCCAAATATTTCAAGAGCGAGCGAAGTGCGATCATATGGTAGTTTTGCGTTGATTTTGCGAGAGGCTGTCCGTGCCGGTCTTCCCATTGGTTTAGTAGTAGCCGGTATTTTTTTACCACGTCCCGCGAAATCTGTTCCGGCTTGACGATCTGCATTGTTCTCGCAAAGCGCAACAGGTAAAAGCGGTAGTTTTTCACGGTGAAGCGGGAACGGTTCTTCGTCAATTCCAGATAAGTCAGAAATTCATGAATGTAGTATTCCAGCGGGGATTGGTTCTTCATACTAAAGATAGTATACGATAGAAGCGCAGAAAAGTCGTTGTTTGGGAATATTCTGGATATATGGTATACTCAAAGTCCTCCTGGAGGGAAGGAAACATTTGGGAAAATCTTATCATTTGTGGCACGCGACTTATGCCTCTCGATCGAGCAAAAAAAGACCAGATTATCAAGAAATTCAAGGTCCATGATAAAGACACGGGTTCTTCCGAGGTCCAGGTTGCGATCCTCTCTGAGGAGATCAGCCAGCTGACGGAACACCTCAAGACCCACAAAAAGGACTTTTCGTCACGACGCGGGCTGTTGATGAAAATCGGCCAACGCCGCCGCTTGCTCCGGTATTTGGAAAAGCAAAATCCCGAAAGCTACGCAAAGCTTGCGGAAAAGCTGAAATTGAAAAAGTAATCGATACGTAAGGCTGCCAACCAAAGGGAGATAGTTTTGTGCTGCCCGTATCCATGTTCTGTTTCTTCTCCATCGACAAAAGCCGAAAATTCTGCTATACTTTTAGCGTATAGGCAGAACATGTTTTGCCCAACCACCATACATGCGACATAAAGCACAACGGGTTGGCGTGTTCGTCGATGTGCAGAATATGTACTACTCGGCGAAAAACATCCACCAGTCCAAAGTCAATTTTGGAAAGATTCTCGAAGAGGCGGCTGATGGCCGCCAGCTTATTCGGGCGTTTGCTTACGTCATCAAAGCCGAGGCCCCCGAAGAGCAGAGTTTTTTTGAAGCGCTGGACAAGCAGGGGTTTGAAGTCAAGTACAAAGAGCTTCAGGTATTCTTCGGCGGCGCGAAAAAAGGAGACTGGGACGTGGGACTCGCGATGGACGCTGTTCGTTTAGCAGAACACATTGACGTGGCTGTCCTTGTCAGCGGAGACGGCGATTATGTTCCCCTCGTGGAATATTTACAAAACCGCGGAATCATGGTTGAAACATTTGCGTTTGTCGAATCCACCTCATCCCGACTGCGGGAACAAGTCGATCTTTTTGTTGATCTTTCGGCTGATCAAAAATATTTGTTACGAAAACGCATATTGCCGCGTCCGCCAATTCCGTCGTTTGGAAAGTCGAAGCATTCGACGGCGCCATTCCACGAACCACCTGAAGCATGAAGCACTCGCTCCGCCGCCACTCCTCCACTCCCGCCATTATTGTTGTGTTGCTCATTGCCGCGGCGAGCATTACCGTCGCATACTTTCTTTCCAAGCCCAAAGACGCAACAGAGACCGTGAATACCGAAACGACAACGACAATTTCAGCAGCAACGCCATTACCGGATGCAAAGGTAGAAACGCCGTCGGGAACAGAAACCAGTTCCGGATCCACGACGACCTACAAGGACGCGGAAAACGGTTTTACGTTACAATATTCCTCTGACTGGAAGGTAACGCAAAAAAGCACAGGCGCCGGGCCGGACACGATTACCAATGTCATCTTCGGAACGTCGGAAAAAGGCGTAACCCTCATCATCGCTCCGGCGAGCCTCGAGGGCATGATGCAGGAAACGTTTTCGACGAGTTCATCAAAACAAGTCACGATCAACGGTGCCACGGCATACCGTTCTCTCGGCGCGTCGGCAAAGGACGGAAAACCGGTGGCCTTGCTTTCTTTTACGAAAGATGCTAGCGTATATCTCCTAAACGGTCAGCCCGACACGGTCGATGCGGTCGGCGCGACGTTCAGGTTCAACTGACAACCACCAACAGTCAACCACCGCAAAGCGGGATCCCGCTACCCCTCCTCACCTCCCCTTACCAAAGGGGAGGAAGGGTGGGGTCGGTGGCGGGACAATCAACCTTTCTGATTTCAGTATTTTTTAACCATTCACCCCATTACCTCTTAACCAACTAAGTTTTCTGATCCGCAGACAGATAGACTACCCACGCACCACTCCCCTTCACGTTCGTTCAGGGTCGGGTGCGGGGCAAGTCCACACTGAGTGGACGTTCCATTCTTGTTCAAACTTTGAACCAGGAACAGGGATAGTCTAAAGCCTGCCGGTCAGAAGCGACAAAGGATTCTATAGTATGGCAGCACAACAATTCGCTGCCGAGATCGGTGGACGGACTCTCACCATCGAAACCGGCAAGATGGCCCAGCAGGCCTCGGGTTCGTGCACGGTGCGCTACGGCGATACCGTCGTTTTGGCAACCGCCGTTATGAGCAAAGAAGTTCGGGAAGCCATTGATTATTTCCCGCTGATGGTTGATTATGAAGAGCGTCTGTACGCAGCGGGCAAGATCAAGGGTTCCCGCTTTATCAAGCGCGAAGGCCGGGCATCCGACGAAGCGACACTCGTTGCCCGCGTTGTCGACCGATCAATCCGGCCGTTGTTTGACGAGAGTATCCGCAATGATATCCAAGTGACGGTCACTGTGCTCTCGGTTGATCAGGAAAACGATCCGGACGTTCTCGCAGTTTGGGCAGCGTCGTGCGCGCTGGCAATTTCCGACATTCCATGGAAAGGGCCGCTGACGGCTGCGCGTATCGGCAGGATCAACAATGAGTGGGTGCTCAACCCGACATACGAAGCACGCGACAAAAGCGAGCTTGATTTGCTGGTCGTCGGCTATGACGACAAAACAGTCATGATTGAAGTTGCCGGCAATGAAGTTTCGGAAGAAGTCGTAGCTGATGCGGTTCTGTTTGCGCAAAAGCATTGGGGGAACGTTCACCATCTTATTCAAGATGTCCAGAAAGCCGTTGGCAAACAAAAAATAACTGCCGATATGGAAGCGGTTTCTGAAGAAGAACAGCAAAGCCAGGAATATCTTGACCGAACCGTCCGGCATTTTCTCAAAGACACGATTGCTTCGCTCTATTCGATGGCAAAACAGGAGCGAGAACAGGAAATCACTCGTCTCAAGGGAGAACTTGAAGAAGTGCTAAAAGAGGACAACAATGTTTCCAAAGAAAATCGGGTTCGTGGCGTACAACTGTTCGACCATTTGTTTGATGAAGAAGCGCGTCGGATTACGCTGGAAGAAGGCAAGCGCATTGACGGCCGAGCTCCCGACGAACTCCGGCCGCTGTCCGCAGAAGTCGGGCTCTTGCCGCGAACGCACGGTTCCGCGCTCTTTGCCCGCGGCGAAACACAAGCTCTTTCTATCGTCACCCTCGGTTCTCCCGGCGATGAGCAAACGCTGGACACGATGGAAGAATCCGGCAAAAAGCGGTACATGCACCACTACAATTTTCCCGCCTACTCGGTCGGTGAAGTCAAACCCAACCGCGGACCCGGACGCCGCGAAATCGGCCATGGAGCTTTGGCCGAAAAAGCGCTTGTTCCCGTCCTTCCGACGAAAGAAGATTTTCCGTATACCATTCGCGTTGTTTCGGAAGTTATTTCCTCCAACGGTTCCACATCGCAAGCCTCAGTCTGTGGTTCCACATTGTCCCTGATGGACGCGGGCGTGCCGATCAAAGCGCCGGTTGCGGGAATCTCCATGGGCATCATCAACGATGAAAAAAGCGGAAAGTACCGCCTGCTGACCGATATCCAGGGTTTTGAAGATCATTCCGGCAACATGGACTTTAAGGTTGCGGGAACGAAAACCGGCATCACGGCAATTCAGCTCGATATCAAAGACGTTCCCTTAACAAACGCGATGATCAAAGAAGCGCTTGCAGGCGCGAAACAAGCGCGGGAACAAATCCTGACCGTGATGGAAACAGCGATCGCAGAGCCGCGCAAGGAACTGTCGCCATATGCTCCGCGCATTACGGCATTGCGTATTGATCCTGAAAAAATTCGTGAAGTCATCGGCAAGGGAGGCGAGATGATCAACAAGATTATTGACGAGTGCGGCGGTAAGGACGTCATGAAGATTGACATTGAAGAAGACGGTCTTGTCATGATTACGTCAACAAAGTCGGATATGGCGGAAAAAGCAATGAACTGGATCAAGAACCTGACGCACGAAGTCCAGCCCGGCGAAGTGTATGACGGAACGGTGACGCGGATCATCAGCGATATGCGCGGACAGGAAATCGGCGCGATCGTCGAAATTTTGCCTGGCCAAGACGGCATGGTACACATTTCCGAGTTCAGCCCTGATCGGATCGACACCGTCAGCCAGATCGTCAAAGTCGGCGATCCGCTGAAAGTCGTGGTGACGGAAGTGGACAAGGAGCGCGGACGCATCGGACTTTCTGTCCGGCGCCTCACGCATCCAGACATGAACTTTGAGGACGACCGGCCTCCGCGCCGTCCAGGCGGATTTGGCGGCGGCCGGTCCGGCGGGAACGGATTCGGTCGCGGTGGCGGATTCCAACGTGGTGGACATGATCGCGGTGGTCGTGATGGGTTCCGTCGTCCGTAAACATTCCAATTAGCAATAACTTTTCATAGCCGAGGTTAAAAACCTCGGCTATGATGTTTGGTCTTGATTGTACGGCTGTCCCGTGCTAGGGTAGCTTCATGCAGTCACTTTCGGCTTCTTGCTCACGCATGGTGCGCGTCGGGGTACCCAGAGGCCTTCAGCAACAAGGAGGTCGCGAATGGTGG
>CAYINT010000031.1:0-9182 GCA_964364875.1 uncultured Gammaproteobacteria bacterium
TGTCCGTGACGGAGCGCAGTATATCGGCGGACAAAACGTTCAGCTGCAACTTGTCAATCCCCCGCTTGCGTCACAACATCCAGCGCGCCCAAACTTTTTGCTCAACGCCATCGTCGGTCTGGCGCTTGGCGGCGTTATCGCGCTTGGATTTTTTCTACTTCGCGCTCTCAGCGCGGAATCGGTATCCGAACAGCGATCGCATGAAATGGCCGGCGCTGTTCCCCCGTCGCTCGCGCGCGACGGGGTTCCCGTCTATCCGCAGACAGAACAAATACGGCAATCGGAACAAGTTGTCCGCGGACCAATCCATCGGCCGCAACCGATACCGAAGGCGCAGCAAAAACGCGCGCACCATCATGACGCTGTCCATGAACAGCCGGCAACGCCCGATGAACGAAGCTGGAATTACGCTGCATCCGCTGCCGTGTCCACGGAACCCGGCGTGTGGCGCATGCCATAAGCAGAAATCTTTCTTCGTTTCATAGCGGCTTGTATCGCTGACGTGGAACGAACGAGCTTTCCGCTCGGCCCTTTGACAATCTGTATCAGTCATTGATGCCGGGCTTTCTTGTCCGAAGAACTTCACTCATGGAGGGGGCACCAACATGCCTCGTACATCGTTGTTGATTCTCAGCGCCCTGTTGTTGGGTGCAAGCGGGGCATCTGCTCAGCTTCCGCCGCATCCTATTCGGGGCTTGAGGTACGAGTTCACCCTGCCCGAAGCCGGCACTGCTCGTGTCGGTATTCCGGGGGGATACGGTTCCGTGGTCGTCGAGACCGTGGAGCAACCCTACACTCTGCGCGCCATCCTCACAGGGATTCAGCGCAACGATGGCGGTGCAGACTCAACCGTCTGGACATGGGACGTGCAAGCGTACCGTACGGACGGTGACGAATGGAACGACGCGAGCAACACAACGCTCACGGTCACCACACACTTCGTGCGGTGTAAGCCGCCCGAGGTACCGAGCGTGCACTATACAAAGCCTGGGGAAACATGGGCATCGATCGCGAAGAGTCTCGGTCTCAGCGAACGGGATCTGCGGACGTGGAATTACGCCATTCCGTCACAGCGCGCACCGCGTCCGGGACGCGCGATGTTCACGTCCGAACCGCCGTACGACATCCATCTCTGGTGCGACATCGGGGTGGACAGCGTGAAGACCGCGCAGTTCCCGCCGGCTGAGCAAGTCAGCCAGTGGACCGATTACTTCTCGAAAAAGACGTGTGCGGAACTGCACACGTTTCTGCTCGAGACCGATCCGGAACCGCACGGAAGGCTTGACTCGCCGCCGGACAACCCGCTGTGGCTCTACTGTACCTCGTACCGTGGAGCAAACGGTGTGCTGACCGTGCACGGCTGGACGGGCTGCGTTTGGTCGGACAGAACGTCGACCTCCGCAAAGATCTGGCCGCCGTATATCACGCGCGATGGGCGATCGAGAATCATCGTCGCGCAAGTCAACCAGTGCGGGAACGTCGTGGGAGTTCTCGACACGCTGCAGATTGTCTCGGCATCAATCAACGCCGAGCGAAAAGCAGCGCCAAAGCACGAAGTGGCAGCCGCACCGCCGAAAACTCCGACACCTTGCGGCTGGAACATCAACTACCAGCTGTGGGCGCACCCGGAGTTCGTCACGGAAAAAGGCGACGCGCCGGACACGCTTGGAACACGCCAGCACGTGAATTACCTTTGGGGCGGCGAACTCGCTGCAACAAAGGCGTGCTGGCCGGTCAGTGGAGTGCTGCGGCTTCGGCCGTTTGCACTGCATGATTCTGTACCAACCACCGACTTCAACCGGTCGGTGTTCGCTGGCGGCGACCTCGACATGCTCAACACCATCGGCGCGCGGCTCAACAAGCCGCTCGCCGGACTGCACCCGGAAGCCGGACTCTTCGGCTACTGGAAGCAGGGGCTGCAGTTCGAGGCGCCGATGACAACAGAACTCTACGCGCATTCACGGCCCGTGACGCGCAATATCGGCGTCTATGGCCGAGTTCTCGGCTATGTCACTGTGAAAAACCACAGACTGCTGACCGACTTCGTGGAGGGCAACCTCTACAAGAGCGGTGGCGTCTTGTGGGCAAGCGGTGAAGCCACGCTGCGTCCATGGAAAGGCACCGCGTTTTTCAAGGTCACAGACGAGTGGCGCGGCATGAAGGAACGCCACGGAACCGCCGACGGCATGGCGGTATTCCTGCCGGCGGACACGATCTCGATCACGCAGATCGAGGCAGGTCCGCGCGTCGGCAAGGACACCTACCTCACCGTCGGGTACCACTGGCGCAACTACAACTCAAACCAGTGGAAGGAGCGCCGCACCGGCATCATGGTGCAGCTCCGGCATCACCCGATCGCCAAGACCCATGTCGCCATCGGAGCCGCGTTCATCAAGCAGAAGAACGAGGATCCGGTGAGCGGGAACATTTCCACCGGGCACGAGACGCGTGTCTGGTTCGAAATCGTTGGGCCGTCAACGGTTCGGCCCTGAAGAAAGAGAGCACGATGAAGTGGAACCTCTCGGGCGTTCGTGTAACGCTCGTACTGGCCGCCCTGCTGATGCTTGGCGGATGTGCAGTCAGGGACAACATCACGGAGCCGGGAAGGCCGCCTTCGGGGAAGATTGGAAACCTGGCCTTCTCAGCAGTCTTTCCGAACGCTACCCCCGGGTCCCAGGTGTACATCAATGGCACCCTGGATCCGAACAACGACCCGAACAACACGGAGGCTCGACACGTGATCGGCACCGTCGGAAACGACAACAAGCTCGTTCCTGTGTCGATCAGCGTAAGGCTCAACTACGCCTACACGGCCGCATTGTTCTACCAGAACTCGGACGGCACGTGGGCAAGGTCGCTCGATTTCACCGTCAACGGCGTAAAGGTCACGGAGTACTCCGTGTTCCCAAACGCTGTGTACGGTGTCGTGCGGTTGGACTCCTATGGACAGCTGTCGCAATACCGCGACGACCGGGCCAAGCTCATCAGCTTGACGCTGACGTACGACGGCGTGGACGCACAGCACCCCGAGGTCGTCGGAGCAGCGGACAGCATCTACTTCCGCAACTCCTGGACCTGGCCGGACGATCACGCGATGTCGTGGAGCGGTTCGGCCAAGACCGCGACGCTGACCGTGTCCAAGGGCGACACCGGCTGGGTGGCCATCCGTGACGTCAACCACACCGAGCGTGTGGCGGGTGTATGGCTGGGAGGGACACTCCTCCAGCACTGCATCGCGCTCTCTCCGACATACCGGACGTTCCAGTATTTTGTCGACGCAAACGGCAACGTGATCCAGCTCCCCGGCGACACACGCTGGGGGACGATCACACTCCATACTCCTGTGAGTACTGGGAGGACAAAGCAGGATCGGAGGGACTCATGAGTCAGGAAACTCCACGCCCTGAAGGAAGCAGAGGCGTGTCAAGAACATGGGTGGCATGGACTGTTGCCATCATAGCAATTCTCGTCCTCGCCGCGATCTTCATATGGCCGGCCCCTCGGCTGCGGAGCCACAGAGACACCGTGCGGCAGGAACAACAGCAGCCAGTGGGCATGTCCACGAGGGACTCCCTCAATGCTGCGATGCTGCAGCTGGGAAAGGTGTGGGATGACCTCGCGGCTGCACAAGACCACTACGTTGCCGGCGTGGATTCCACGGTGTCAGACTGGGACGCGTATGCTTCAGCGCTCCGGGACACACTCCGCACAACGCGGGAGTCGCTCGCGTGGTACGTGGCAGCGAGCGACTCGCTTGGCTCGCTCGCAGACTCGCTGAAAGTCAAACTCGACCAGGCGACGTCGCTCGCTTGGACTCTCGCACACGGGAGAGACGTCGCGTCTCGTCAAGAAGCGCGGAGAGCTCCCGACGCCAAGGACAAAGCGCGGGCGAAAACCGCACGCCGCAAGATCGCACCTCCCGCGGACACGGCAAGTGTTGCCGTTCACGCTCGGTTCGCGGGCCACGGCTCACCAATTCGGCCGGGCCTGCGGCGTGACGGAGACATCAACCCGCCGCGCTGAGACCTACACATCGCTCTTTCGTACCAGCTAAGGCTTCGGCCAGGGCTGGGAAACCAATCGCACATCCTGCCTGAAAGGAGCAGGAGGGACCGTCTACGCTTTTACGCTAGACGGTTCTTTTCATTTACAATAAATCTCTCTCCCCTTATACATCCTGAGCGAACACGTAGGAAAAGATAAAAAGGGAGGACGGGAGGGGTTTTTGAGTATTTGTTGAACTGGATTATGTCGGGGCAAAACATGTTCTGCCCGTACATTTATGGTTTCTTGCTATCGAGATGAACCCAACCCGGCAAATTGAACACAGCGGCAAGGCTCGCCCACATCGCCCACATGACCGGCGTTCCTTGTAAAAGATTATCGAAGAAGCTCATGGCGAGAAAGCCGGCAAAAAACCCAAGCATGCCAAGAACAATAAGTTGATAGGATGAGCCAGCCAGCGCGTGATACGTCCGGATGAGCGCACGAGCAACGAGAAACAGCAGCAGAACATAGATACCGAGGCCGACGATGCCGGTTTCCACGGCAAGGCGCAGATAATCATTGTGCGCTTCCGTTGACGCGTAGTGATCATTGACTTGCAGTTCCCGCACTTTCGTAAACGATCCGAGTCCGTATCCAAGCAGCGGACGTTCGCGAAATTTTGCTGTCATTTCATGCCATACGCCAAACCGCCAGTCAATGGAATTGGCTTCATTATTGCTTTGCATCAACCGGCTAATCACCGGTACCTTGCCAACGTCAACACCCAACGTCGTCAACGCCCAGCGGTTGAGTATCGGCGCGCTCAGAGAGATGATCGAACCAAGTATCAATACAACAAGAACTCGTTTTGGCACGCGAGCAAAACCGACAACAAGCAGCGCGACGAGCATTCCGAGCCACGCGCCGCGAGTATAGGTCAGCGCCAGCATCGCTGCGAGAAGCAGAAATCCGACAGCGGCGATTCCCGACGTACGGTTTTTCCCTTTTGCAATGGCAAAGGAGCCCATGATGGAAATCATCAGCACAAGATAAAAACCGAACACGTTGGGATGGCCAAAGGTTCCGTACACGCGGTTGGAAAGATCAAAAAAAGAAAAGCCGGTATGTGTTGCGATCTGATACAGTCCAAATACGACAGGAATTACGAGCGATAGGATCAGCGTGTGGATGAAACGGGTAAACTGTTCCCGCGTTGTTATGACTGCACACGCAACAAGGTATATGCCAATAATACTCACAAGGCGGATGAGTTCATACACCGAACTCGTCAATGACTGTGTCCACAACAGACTTGCCGCGCTGATTCCAAGCAGCGCCACAAAAGACCAAAACACGGGTTTGTTTGACAGCCAACTTCTTTTTTGCATGAGAACAAACGCGCACCAACCGATGGCCAGCACACCGGTTGCTGCGGCTATATTGAACGATGTGCTGCCAATAAGAATCGTGCGGTCGCCGAAAATATCCATCATCGGGCGAAGCGCGAGAAGTAAATAGAGTCCAAATTCTTCGTATGCAAACAATGCAACTGTAAAACAGACAAACAACGCCAGTGCAAGCGCGGTTATCATGTTCTTGCTGAACAACGCAAACACGGCTGTACTGAGAAACACGACAACCGTCATCGGCCAGAGAGATTGGAAACGGGAAACGATATGCATGTTATAAATAATCGTGGGTATCCTGCACGTATGTTTGGGCGGAATACGTTCTATTCAAACCACAAGGAAACACCGAAGTCTATCATGTATCATTGAATATGTCAAAGAACGAGCCCTCGTTTTTTTCCCAGCCATAGCGGCGATGGCGCCATCGCCGCTATGATTTTGGAACGCCAATCCCCGTGAGACATAGCAGAAGTTCTCCAGCCCTTTCTTCTCAATTCCAATGAAGCGGGATCCCTGCCTTCGCCGAAGCGGCTACGCGCAGGCAGGCCGCTTTGCGGTGACAGAACCTCTGCTATTGAAAGCAATGGGTGCTTGACCAACAAACAATGGTATAGTAAAGTATGGTCTTTCTCCATGACACGCGTAGCGGAGGTTCCCGTACCTCCGCATGGACCAGAGCATGTTCAGCAATGCTCTTGGAGAAAGGTTCGGAAAGGGTTGCATGAAAATTCTCCTCATCAACAAATACTACTATGTCAAAGGCGGCGCTGACCGGCATGTGTTGCTATTGCAAGAGCTGCTGGAACGCAATGGCCACGAGGTCATGATTTTCAGCATGGACGATCCGCGCAACGAACCGTCCCGTTACGCACAATACTTCGTCAGCAATGTTGATTTTGAGCATGTGCGCGGCGGCATGGCTGGACTTCGCGCCGCAGGACGCATGGTGTATTCATGGGAAGCGCGTCGGAATCTTGCACGCCTCATTGCCGATACAAAGCCCGATATTGCCCACATTCATAATATCTACCATCAGATCTCGCCGTCTATCCTTCCGCTTCTCCGAAAAAACGGTATTCCGATTGTCCAAACGCTCCACGATTACAAACTCATCTGCCCCAATTATTCCCTCTTTACTAAAGGCGATATTTGCGAACGATGCAAATCGCATAAATATTACAACGCAATTACGCACCGTTGCCTGAAGGATTCTGTCCCCGCATCAACGCTTGCCGCTGTTGAAATGTCATTGCATAAACTCTTGGGACTGTACGAGCGCAACGTGAACATTTTTATCAGTCCAAGCGCGTTTCTCATGAATACAATACGGAACTGGGGGTTCACCAATCTCGACATTCGCCAACTTCCCTATTTCATCGACGCGGCAGGAACAGTCAACACCGCCGTTGGAACGTACCTTCTCTATTTCGGACGGCTCTCGCGGGAAAAAGGCGTTGATACGCTGCTTGAGGCGATGAACGAAATTGCAACACCTTTGAAAATCGTCGGCACCGGCCCGCAGGAAACAGAGCTCAAGGAGTTCGCACGCAAACGCCATGTGGCAAACGTGGAATTCCTTGGATTCAAAAGCGGGAACGAACTCCGCGAGCTTGTGCGTAACGCCATGGGTGTCGTTGTCCCTTCCCGCTGGCACGAGAACTATCCCTTTGTTATTCTGGAAGCGTTTGCAGCAGGCAAGGCAGTGATAGGAACGCGCCGCGGCGGGATTCCAGAACTTGTGAAACACGGGGAGCGCGGTTTGCTGTGCAACGCAGGATCGCCAGAAGCATTGCGGAACACAATTCGGGAATTTACCGCATCCCCTGCCCGCATCCAGCGCTGGGCCGAGAACGCGCGCGCTTTCATCCAAACACACCGATCGGAATTGTTGTATCCGAAACTTATGGAAATATATGCAGATGCGCAGGCGTAGAACCACTGTTCTCGCATTGGTCATTGGAACGCTGCTGTTGCTTTTTGGAACATCGCAAGCGGCTGTTCCTGCTGAAAAATATCCGCGTCTTGCCAACTACTATTTGAATCCGACGTTGACGCCGCCGATTGCCGACCAGCTTGCCAAATGGGATTTTTTGGTGCTGGATATGGAAGTGAGTTACACAACACCAGAACTGCTGCAAAGAATCCGCGCGAAGAATCCGGATATTATAATTCTCGCTTACGTCACCTCGCAGGAAATTGCCATGCGCCGCGCCGATATCACTGACCATAACAATCCCCATTACCAACTCTTCGCGAGCATTCCCGACAGTTGGTGGCTGATGGACGCGAAAGGAAGCCGCACTTCCTTCTGGCAAGGAACGAACATGTTGGACGTGACCAATGCCGCACCGACCGTCAACGGCGACCGATGGAATACGTTCCTGCCGAAGTTTTTGCACGAACATGTCATGTCAACCGGACTTTGGGATGGGATATACTATGATAATGCATGGAAAAATATTTCCTGGCTCAATCATGGCGATCTTGATTTGAACCGGGACGGCATTGCCGAAAGTGCGGATGCGCTGGACATCGCATGGCGCGACGGTATGAATACCTTGCTGTCAACCTCACGGGAACTTGAGGGTGATACTGTGATTCTTCTTGGCAACGGCAGCGGCCAGTATTTTTCGCAGCTCAACGGCCGCCTTATGGAAGAGTTTCCAAATCCTGAAGATGCGTCGTGGTCCAACGCGATGAAAATCTATCTGGACATCATGAAGAACGCGCGCAAGCCCTCGTTTGTTATCCTCAATGGAAAATCAACAACACGGCAGGCTGATGATTTTCAATCTATGCGGTTTGCCCTTGCGTCAACACTGCTTGGCGACGGATTCGTAAGCTTTGACGCAGGCATCGCGCTCGATCATGTCCAGCTTTGGTGGTATGACACGTACAGCGTATATCTTGGCAAACCACTTGGGGGCGCGAAAGATATTTTGCGTAATAATGGAACGCGGTTGCGCGCAAGCGTTTGGCGCCGTGATTTTCGCGATGGCATCGTGCTGCTCAACTCGGCGGACAATAACCAGACGATTGATCTTCTTGACGGTTATGAACAGGTGTCGAGCACGCTGGCAGCAACAACCCGGCCAAATGTAATCGTCAGCAAAGTCACGTTGGCTCCAAAAGACGGATTGTTGCTTCTGAGGCGCAAGTTTACGGTTGAACAAGGCGCGTACATCAACGGTTCTTTCGCGCGCGTGTTCTCGGCGCAGGGCGTGACCAACCGCCAGGGTTTCTTCTCCTACGATCCCAGTCTCGTGGGCAGCGCGAATGTCGTCAAGCAGGACATTGACCATGATGGCCGGATTGAAATGGTATACAGCCAAAAGGCAACTGTCACTGTTCTCGATGATACGGGGACAACGATAGGAAGATTTCAGCCGTATGGCGCGCAGTATCGCGGCACTATCAACCTTGCAGTTGGCGATCTCAATGGAGACGGTACTGATGAAGTTGTGACAGGAACAAGTCAGGGCGCAGGGCCGCAGGTACGGATTTTCAGCCTGCAGGGAGCGAAGATATTGGGCGGTTTCTTCGCATATGAAAGTTCATCGCGCGGCGGCGTTAGTGTCGCGGCCGGTGATTTGAACGGAGACGGCAAGGCGGAAATTGTCACCGGACCGGGGCAAGGCGCAAGGCCGCAGGTGCGAGTGTTTGATGAACGTGGTAAACTTGAGTCGCAGTTTTTCGCGTATGGAAAAAACTTGCGCAGCGGTGTCAATGTTGCGGCCGGTGATTTGAACGGAGACGGCAAGGCGGAAATTGTCACCGGACCGGGGC